>NZ_JBEXMX010000081.1:0-24295 GCF_040610755.1 Gordonia sp. NPDC003585
CACCAGCATCTCGGGAGGCCCGCCCTCTCCGGCGGAGCCACACGGGGTGGGGAATTCAGATGAGCATCACTGGGGAATTTCGATGAGCGCCGTCACCGATTCCTTCCCAACGCCGACCTGCTTGGCCACAGCCTCGGCCGCCGCTGTCAGCGACGCATACTCACCACCATGGGTCTGCAACAACCGCAACGCCCGCTCACGGACCTCTGGATCGATCTTCTTCGGCATAACGCTCATCCTTCCTAACTCAGAAGGAAACGGCATCAAACCTAGGGTGATTCATCTCGACGAGACTGGCGCCTTCGACACCATCGAGACCGCGCAAACGGCTATCGACGAATGGGTCCACGCCTACAACACCTGCAGACCGCATCAGTCGCTGAACATGGCCACCCCTGCCAGCGTGTTCCGCAGTCGCAGCACCGATCCCGACACCATGCCCAGCAAGCCTGTTGGTGCCGAGATCCGACCGGAAGCCGAAGTCGTTCGGCCAGCTCCAACCGTGGCCGATCAGTCGAGTTCCGCCATTGAGTTCGACACTGTCGTGCCGCCGTCCGGTGTAGTGACTATTGCCGGTGTGCAACAGGTGTGGGTCGGAAAGAAACTATGCGCAGCGCAGTGTCGTGATGTGGGCTGACCTGTCGAGCGTGTACATCATCTGCGACGACATCGTGATCAAGACGGTCCGGTCGAAGCTGACCACCGCAGACCTGCAACGACTCCGCGCCCGCGGCACCCGCCCGGGCCGGCCCAGACCGGCGCAAGCCGCGTTCGACACCTCCACCGCCACCCATCGGCCGCGAGCTATCGAGATCGACCGGACCGCGAACCGCGACGGCATCGTCATTGTTCGTGGACATGAACTCGCCCTCGGCGTCGTGACGGCCGGCAGCCGGGTCACCCTGCGGATCGACGGCGAGTTGATCCACGCGACCAACGGCACCCACCTGATCAAGACGCTACCCAATCCTCTTGACCTAGAGAATATTCGCCGCTTGACCGGAGTTCGGGAAGCCAGCACCCCGCTGCCGCCTGCGCCACCGTCAGGGCCGCAGAGCGTGCAGCGCCGGGTTCCCAAGAGCGGTCAGATCATGGTGGCCGGCCAACGCCTCCGAGTCAGTCCGACCTACGCCGGCACCATCGTCACCATCATCGTCGACGATCACCACCTACGAGTGCTCGACGGCGCCAGAGAACTGTCACTGCACGCACGAACCACCACCAAGACCATTCGCAACTTCAACGCCCACCGGCCCCACCGCCGGTAAGCATCTCCCGAGAACACGACGTCACGCATCTCCTGAGACCGCACACGTCACGCTCGACCGAGTCCGCTGAACTGCGCGAGGCCCGTAAGCGGATCCGCCTGCTTGAGCAGGAGAACGAGGTGCTGCGTCGAGCGGCGGCGTATCTATCGCAGGCGAACCTGCCGGGAAAAGGCTGTACCCGCTCGTGAAAGAGCTCGCCGCCGACGGGATTGCCGTGCAACCTCGAACTGGGACCACGGTGACGGTGTGGGAACACAAGAATCGGGCGCGTCGGCTCCCTGCGGTCAGGTCGTCGTCGGGGGTGCCGGTGGCCTCACCGCGGCCTCGGCGACATCCGGGTGCGACATGATCCATCTTGGGGCGGGCCTATCAGCTACCCAATGGTGGATCGATCACGGTCGGCTCAATGGAATGAGCAAGGACCTGTTCTCCGCGCACCTCTATCAGACGTCTGGGGGATCATTGACGGCGCTGCGGCCACAGTGGGCGTTCGCTTCCGCAGAGACAGACCCTTCGGCGACCCCGCGTTCGCCACTCGCCTCGGACTAGACTGATCCCGCTCGCGAGAGACGGTGCCGCCCCAGTCTCCGCCCTCAGTATTTGATCACAACTGTGTTCCTTATCGCGAGGAGCACTTGTCCAAGTGTCGGATGGGCGGGTCGAACGACTCGTCGTCTACCACCTGATCTAGTGTCATCACGTCGCCCCCGGTGATGAAGCCGGCGAGCCAGTCAGGCCCCAGGTCTGGCGCGACCAGTAGGACCGAATCAACTCGTAGGAACTGATGCCCACGATCTCGTGGTTCACCCCGTCGGACTCCGGTAGCGACCCACCTCAGTCGATCCAGATGCGAAAGGGCCGGGCTAGGGCCAGCCACTCACCGATGCGGTGCTGGCAGTTCTTCTAAACGGCGGACCTTAGGGATCTGGCGGCGGAGTCCAGTGAGGTGGCAAGGCTCGACTCAGTGTCAGTTAGAACCGCCGCGGCCTCGATGACGTGGTCGAGCCGGGTAGCAGCGGTCGAGCCCTTGTGTACGGCCGCCTGAGCGACTGATGTCCATGCTGCAGCCGCTCGGTGAGCATCTCTGGCAAGGTCGCTGGTTGCAGCATCGCCGGTCAGTCGGGCGATCTCGTCGCAGCCACACGCGAGTAGTCGTCGGAACAGGCCACCACCCGTACCTGCCTTCTCGATGAATGCACCAAGACTGAATAGGTGGACTTCGAGCACGTCGGAGGGCAGCTCATGCCAGAGCACCACGTCAGAGGATAGTGCTAGGGCTGCGTCTATTCCGTGTGTCCCCGAGTGTTCGACAGGGCCGGCGATCGTGGATCCTGCGGGCGCGCGCATGCATGCCGCAGATTGCGCGAACGCCTCCGCAGCCACGACGGCGATTGACGGTAGCGCCTCGGGCCAGTCAATGCGGAAGAGCGTATGTCGGGTCGGCTCGGGGAAGGTCATCGAGCGTCGGGCTCGCGCCAGCGCGTCGAAGGGAACCTGTTGAATTTCGACGCGATCGTTGTCTGCGACGTAAGCGATTTCTGCGTCGCTGTCGTAGCCCACTATGACGATATCGTGGCGACTCATGCGCAACTGAACGCGCAGGTAGGGCAATTCAGCAATTTCGGCCCACACGAGCGCGGGCCGGCCGCGGTCGAGTTCGTCGCGGACGAGATCCCACCCTAGCTGGGGATCGTCGGTGGACCGGACCTCCACCGTAGCGCCGAGACGGCGGGGGAGGTCCATCTCGAAGTCAGGACCACGTCCTACCAGATACAACGGCGGCACGAGGGCGTCGGTGCGAACATACGTGAGCGAGAGTGCTCCGCCCAGAGCGAACACCAGACCCTCGTTCGGTGGCCCGTCGAAGCCTAGTCCCGACCACTCCATCAAGTCGCGCATCGCGCTGGAGCCGCAATGGCCGCCCATTCGGTGTGGATAGGTGTCGAGCAATGACTCGGACATTGTCATGGTCTCCCTAGTGGTGGTGGACACTGTGCGACGGGATCTGGCCGACAGGTGGTGGCACGGGTGTTCGAGCGGGCAGTAACCTGCGGCGGTAGCCCGCCGGAGCGCACACTATGCGCGGAATGCGTCGGACGGAGCTGGCCGTCCCGAGAAGATCCGAGGGCCGTAGGCATGCCGCAGGCCCGCCAGGATTTCCTCGAGGGGCAAGTCGTTGTAGACGCCGCGTTCGTGCACGTACTCCATGTGCGCGGAGCCGTCCGCCGCGTGCGCGTGAAACAACGCGTCGCGATCGCCGGTGAAGTCGATAGGTGGGACCCCGAATCGAGTGCACAATTCAATGTTGAACGCGGGTGTAGCTTTCAACCAGCGCCCCTCGATGTAGACGTGGCTGTATCCGTGATATACGAAGACGTCGGTTCCCATGAGTTCGCGCAGCGCGTCGGTCTGCAGATGATTGCGTACATCAGCGAAGCCGAGCCGGGCCGGTATGTTTGCCGCGCGGAACGCGGCTGTCAGTACGACCGCTTTGGGTACGCAGTACCCACGTCCGGACTCGATGACATGGCTGGCCCGGTAATGATCGGGCTTGTCAGAGACGGTGTAGGGGTCGTAACGGATCTGGTCTCGGACTGCGGCGAAGAGGCGCCGCGCCTTCTCGCGATCGGTGTCCGCGTCGCCGACCGCGTCTTGGGTGAAGGCCTGCACGGTCGCGTGATGGATGTCGAGGAAGGTCGATGCTGTGAGCGCCGCCGCCGGCCTTTCCGCTGCCGCGGGTGATGTGGTCATGGTGTGGCTCCGATCAGTTCGGACCTGTCGAGCGACGAACGCTGTGCGATCGTACGCTTCGCGTTCATGAAATCCTTGGGTCTGTTGACGCAGTCCGCGGCGATCAGCTCGCCGTCGTTGAAGTAGTAACAGGTGAAGTCACGGTCGTGGTCAGGGTCACCGCTGACCAGTACCTCGTCGTACCCGGTGTTGAGCCCGGCGATCTGCAGCTTCAGATCGTATTGATCGGACCAGAACCAAGGCAGCGCGGTGAGACCGGCTTCGTTGCCGCAGATGGTCGCTGCCGCGACCTTGGCCTGCTCGGTGGCGGCCGCCACACATTCGAGGCGGACGCGCCTGTCGTACCGTGCGATCCGTTGGTTGACGCAGTCGCCGGCGGCGACGATGTCGGGGTCGCTGGTGCGTGCATGGTCGTCGACGATGACTCCGTCGTCAACCTCGAGGCCCGCGGCGACCGCGAGATCCGTGTTGGGAATGATGCCGACACCGACGATGACGAGGTCCGCGGCCAGGGTCTCACCGTCGGCGAGCACCACCTCTTCGACTCGCCCCTCCCCGCGAAAACCCTCGACCAACGCGCTGGTGCGAACATCGACACCCTCGGTCCGGTGGGTACGGTCGAAAAACCTCGAGACCACCGGCGCGGTCACCCGCTCGAGCACGCGTTCCGCAGCCTCGAGAACAGTGACGTCCACACCCTGAGCTCGAAGTGAGGCGGCCGTCTCCAGGCCGATATAGCCGCCGCCGACGATGACGGCCCGGCAACCTGGCACCACCGCGGCACGGATGGCCTCGACGTCGGTGGCGGTGCGCAAGTAGTGGACGCCCGTCAACTCGGCGCCCGGAACGGTCAGCGCGCGGGCGCGCGCGCCGGTGCACAGTGCCAGCGTGGCGTAAGACACCACGTCTCCACTGTTGAGGGTGACAGTGTGCGCGGAACGGTTGATCGCCGTCGCCGTTCCGTCCACGAGCTCGATCCGCTGCTTGTCGTAGAACTGACGTCCGCGGATCGCGCAGTCATCAAGCTGTGATGCACCTGCCAGGTATGCCTTGGACAGCGGTGGACGCTGGTAGGGGAGCCTGCCCTCGTCGCCGATCAGCAAGACATCCCCGGCCCATTTCTCCTTTCGGAGAGCGCCCGCGAGTTGGACGCCGGCGTGGCTCGCGCCGAGGATGACGACCTGATCAGCCGTCACATTTCCCCCTTGGGGGTCAGGCGAACCATCATCTTGCTGATCCCACGGACAAAGTTCGATTGCACGTACTCCGGCTCACCCACCACCTCGATGTTGTCGAAGCGAGGGAGGAGCTCCTCCCACAGGATGCGTAGCTGGAGCTCGGCGAGCCGGTTGCCCATGCAGCGGTGTACACCGAAACCGAACGCGATGTGGTTGCGGGCGTTGGCCCGGTCGATGATGAGCTCGTCTGGACGCTCGAAGACGCGCTCGTCTCGGTTGCCCGAGGCGTACCACATCACCACCTTGTCACCCTTGCGGATGAACTGGCCGCCGAGCATGACGTCCTTCTTGGCGACCCTGCGCATGTAAGCAAGAGGGGTCTGCCAGCGGATGATCTCCGACACCGCGTTGGGGATGAGGTCGGGGTTGGCCTTGAGCTTCTCGAACTGCTCGGGGTATTCGTTGAGGGCCAGCACTCCGCCGCTCATGGAGTTGCGGGTCGTGTCATTGCCGCCGACGATCAGCAGCACGAGGTTACCGAGGAACTCCATGGGGCGATCGTCGAGGAGGTTCTTGGTGTCCTCGTTGCTTTGCAGCATGGTGATGAGGTCGAAGCCAGGCTCTTCGCCGGCCACGGTACGTGCCGCCTTGTCCCGCCACAGCGAACTCAGGCCTTGCGCCATCGCGACCATCTCACGGAAGACCCTGTCGTTGTCCGAGGGGCCGCCGTTGGCCTGCTCCATCGAGGTCGCGAGGTCGGACCATTCGACCAGCTTGTGCCGCTTGTCGTAAGGGAAGTCAAGTAGCGTCGCGAGCATGCGTGCAGTGAGTTCGATCGACACAGTCTGGACCCAGTCAAACGGCTCGTTGAGTGGGAGTCCGTCGAGGACTTCGCGGACGCGCGCGCGGATGAGCCCCTCCATCTCACGAAGGTTCTTCGGAGCCACCACGCCCTGCACTGCGGCGCGCTGCTTGTCGTGCCGGGGCGGATCCATCGCGATGAACATCGCGATGTCCATGAAACGCGGGGGCCTGCCGATGATGATGAACGGTTCGGCGGAGAACGCCTCGTGATTCTTGTCGACCGCGATGATGTCGGCGTGTCGCGTGACCGACCAGAACGGACCGAAGGGGCTCTCCGAACGGAAGTGCACCGGCGCCTCGTTGCGGACACGCTCGAAGTACGAGCGCCACATACCCTGGCGATACAGGAACGGGTTACTCAGGTCGATTTCGGCGAGATCGACCTCGTCCACCGGCGGGATCGGGGTCTCGGTGAAGATCTTCTGGCCGTCGGTCCTTGTGACGATTCGGCGGGTCTTGTCATAGACATGCGCCCCCCGGATCTGAAGGTCGATCGGGATCATTGATTGCGCCTTCTCGGCGACGGTGGCTGCGATGCTCATGATTGCATTCCTTCGTCGTTGCGGGTCAGAGTTGGAATTCCGGGAGGCGAACAGTCAGGCCGTCCCACTCCTCAGTCGCGATCATCTGGCAGGACAGCCGCGAGGTTCCTTCCCGTTCCGGATGCATGCTCAGCATCTCTTCCTCGCCCTCGCCGCTGCGCCCGACGGTCTTGATCCACGCCGGGTCGACAATGACGTGACACGTACCGCAGGCCGCTTCGCCACCACAATCACCGTCGATGCCGGGGACGGCTTCGTCGACGGCGGTCTGCATGAGCGACTTCCCCTCCACGAGATCGGCTTCGTAGTCGTCTCCATCGTGGGTGATGTATGTGATCGTGGCCATGGCCACCTCCTTGCACGTATGAGGTTCCCCTTGAGTGTGAATGTGCGGATCCCGACCGATCCATGTGTGAACGTCGCAATCTGTTGTTAATCTGGCTCACGTGACCCTCGGTGAATCCGGTGTGCCCCCGTTGGCGTTTGCACAGCTTCTCGACAGCGGTGCGCTGGGCACGGAGGCGACGAGCGCATTCGGTCGGATAATGGCCCAGGAGGGCACCGACCTCAGAACGTTGATCACGCAAGAAGCGCAGGTGCCGATGCAATGGTTTCATGACGTGTATCCGACGATGGGGCCGCACGACGGGTTTCGGCTGGGCCTCGCATTCGCTGAGCACGCTCAGCTGACCTCCTTCGGTCCACTGAGCCTGCCGCTGGTCAGTGCCGGGTCGGTCGTTGACATCGTCGAGTTGCTTCGTTTTCTGCCGTTGATCTCGACGGCGCTAAGTGCGGACTTTCATCATGGCGCCAGTGGTCTTACCATCGGTCTCGCAGGGCGCACCGACAGCGCGGGTACCGACTGCTTTGCCGTCACTTATGGGGGCCTGACCGTTCTGCGTCTGGTGAAAATACTCACAGGAGATGTGTCCTCAGCAGAGTTACACCTGACCTGCCCGGCGCCGACCGAGCCGCTGAACGTGGGAGAGATAGGGCATCGAGTCGTCTTCGATGCGCCAGCGTCATTTGTTCGCATACCAGCCGAGGCGCTTCATGAGGTGTGCCGCTTTTCCGATCCCGTCGCCTACCGGATCGGTACCGCCGAACTGCGACGGCTCTGCGATCAGCGGCGTCACAACTCGTACACGCAGCGCGTCCGAGCCCAGTTTGATGCAGACCCTGCTCGAGTCAACGCTAGTCGGATCGCAGCAGAGCTGTCGGTATCGGTAAGCACACTCAAACGGCACCTACACGCCGAGGGCACCACCCTGCGCCGCCTACGACAGCAATTCATGCAGGAGCACGCCATCCTCCGACTTCTCGATCCCGGCGTCGGAATCGGCCAGATTGCTACCGAACTGGGGTACTGCGACGTCGCAAGCTTTTCTCATGCGTTTGCTCGGTGGGTCGGCTGCTCCCCGTCGCAGTTTCGACTTCGACGTGCACGCCCGCCAGCCGCATGAATGCTCGACCAGCCCAATCGGGGCGTCAGCTGATTACACCACAACGAATTTCGCGACTGGTTCATAACGTTTCGATACGGTAACCCGGGCCCGCCCCGTCCGAAGCGCACGGTCGTTACAAGTCAGCCAGCATCGCCTACGCGGCAATTCTCAGCCACACCTCAACGTCTGCCGCCTCGCCGAGGACACCAGCCGGTTCGTTCTAGCCACCGTTATGGCCGCCATGGTGGGGTTCTCGAACAGTCTCGGCGAGGAAGTCGGTCGTTATGGCATCGGAGTCTCACTCGTCTGCCCTTCGGAGGTCAACACCGACTACTTCGAACGGAACGATGCAGACATGGGGTGGTACCCCCGGATGTCGCAGTGGTTTCCGGTTCTGGAGCCCGAAGACGTCGCTCGACGAACTGTCCGGGCGATACGCACCAACCGGCGTGAGGCCATCTTTCCCTGGGAATGGCGCTGGCCACCTGGCTGCACAAGCGATTCCCGAAGATGGGGATCAGTGTTCTCAAAGCGCTCGGCTTGGCTTGTTCCGTCCACGCGTCATCCCGCCGGGGGAGCTGGCGGGCTTGCGAACAAGGCGAGAATGACAGCGTGGATCTGCACGACGGATTCGGCACGCGAACCCCGGAGCTGGAGCAGGTGGCTCACGGTGAGTCGTACGAAGATCTCGGTGATCGACTCCAGCGCGAATTCGTCGAGATCGGGCTTCCGAGAACGGATCTGATCGGCTACCACCTGCGTCGCCCGCCCGAGGACGACCTCTGAGTCGACGGTGACCAGCGACAGGAGTTCGCCGCCCTGGAGTCTGCCCGAGATGATCGACATCAGAAGCTCGTTGTCCTCACCAAGGGTCAGTGTGCGCTCCGCGGCGGCTGTGAGTCCGTCAACGATGTCCTGTTCGTCCGCGATGCCCTCGACGACCCCGTGGAGGAAGCGGTCTGCCTCGCGTGCGATCAGCGATGCCGCAAGCTGATCCCTGGTCCCGACCTCGTTGTAGAGGGTCGTACGGCTGATTCCGACCTCGCGCGCCACCCGGGACATGTTCACCGCGGACCATCCCCGTTCCACCACGAGATCGCGAGCGGAGTCGAGTATGCGATCGCGCAGCAGGTCGCGTACTTCGTCGTGGAAGCTCGGGGGCGTAGCCATGTGTCCATCATGCCCGAATTGGCATGCAGGCCTAAGGCGCCCGCCTGAGTGTTTGACACATTAGGCAATTATGTGTAAAAACAATACAGTTCATCTCACAGTGTCAACACACTGTGTCCGACCGCACCGCCCCGCTTGGCCAGGACGGACAGAAGCGGCGACCGGCACACGGTCATCACAGGGACGTGTTCCTGTAGAGGCTCAATCAGCCACGTAATACCCACGCCCACAGACGATTGCGAGCATCCAATGAACGCTGAGGCGAGCGAGAAAGACACCGACTACGACGTCCTGGTGATCGGCTCCGGGTTCGGCGGCAGCGTCACCGCCCTTCGCCTGGCAGAGAAGGGCTACCGGGTCGGCGTTCTCGAAGCCGGCCGCAGATTCGACGATGCGGACTTCGCCAAGACCAGCTGGGACGTTCGACGATTCCTGTGGGCGCCGAAGCTGGGTGCGTACGGGATTCAGCGCATCCACCTACTTCGCGACTGTGTCATCTTGGCCGGGGCGGGAGTCGGGGGGGGCTCTCTCAACTACGCCAACACCCTCTACCAGCCGGGATCAGCATTCTTCGGCGATCCGCAGTGGGCGCACATCACAGACTGGGAAGACGAGCTGACGCCCTACTACGACCAGGCGCGTCGCATGCTGGGCGTGGTCACCAACCCGCACATGACGCCTGCCGACGAGATCATCCGGTCGGTGGCCGACGACATGAGTGTCGGCGACACGTTTGTCCAGACTCCGGTCGGGGTGTACTTCGGCGAGCCCGGTCGTACCGTGTCGGATCCCTACTTCGGTGGGGTCGGACCGGATCGCACCGGCTGCATCGAGTGCGGCGAGTGCATGACAGGTTGCCGTCACGGTGCCAAGAACACGCTGCTCAAGAACTACCTCGGGCTCGCCGAACGCGCTGGAGTGGTGGTGAATCCGCTGACCACCGTCACCGACGTGCGTCAGCGACCCGATGGCTCCTGGACAGTCGACACAGTCAAGACCGGTGCCTGGATTCGTAAGCGCGAGAAGGCGTTCACCGCTCACAATGTCGTCTTCGCGGCGGGTACCTGGGGTACCCAGCAGTTGCTGCACAAGCTCAAGGACTCCGGCCGCCTTCCTGAGCTCTCGACGCGACTGGGCGAGTTGACCAGGACCAACTCCGAGTCGATCCTCGGGGCCACCCGTTACCGCGTCGACGAATCCCTCGACCTCACCAAGGGCGTGGCGATCACGTCGTCGTTCTACCCCACGCCGGACACCCACGTCGAACCCGTCCGATACGGCAAGGGCTCCAACGCGATGGGGTTGTTGCAGGCGCCGATGACCGACGGCGACGGACGGTTGCCGCGATGGCTGCGATTCATCGGCGTCGCGCTCCGGGATCCACTCGCCACAGCACGTGTCCTGGCGGTGAAGGGCTGGAGCGAGCGGACCGTGATCGCACTGGTGATGCAAAACCTCGACAACTCGATCACCACTTTCACAAAGCGCGGTCTGTTCGGTCGCCGGCTCACCAGCAAGCAGGGGCACGGCGAGCCCAATCCCACCTGGATCCCCGCGGGCAACGAAGCCACGCGGCGCATCGCCGAGAAGATCGGCGGCACCTCCGCCGGAACGTGGGGCGAGGTGTTCAACGTGCCGATGACCGCACACTTCCTCGGCGGATGCGTGATCGGGGACGATGAGGACAACGGTGTGATCGACCCATATCACCGCGTGTACGGCTATCCGTCGCTGAGTGTGGTCGACGGTTCGGCCGTGTCCGCGAATCTGGGCGTCAACCCGTCGCTGACCATAGCTGCTCAGGCCGAGCGGGCCGCCGCGTTGTGGCCGAACAAGGGGGAGAAGGACCTTCGCCCGATCCAGGGTTCGGGTTATCGGCGCATCGAGCCCACCGAACCCCGGTCGCCGATCGTGCCGGTCTCGGCGCCTGGAGCGCTGCGACTGCCCATCATTCCTGTCCGTCGAGTGGCAGACGAGAAGATCTCGCGGGCCGCAACGCGTGAGAGCTCCGACGCCCGATGAGCGCACTCGCCCCCGAAACAGCGCTCCCGGAACGACGCCAATCGTCAACGCTCGCACCGGTTCTCAAGAAGGCGCGCCACGGTACCGAAATGGTCGGCGACTTCTTCCTCACCTTCTGGGGCATCGTCAAGATGCTCCCACGGCGTCCCTTCCAGTGGCGTGAGCTGGTGGCGCAGGCGTGGTTCATCGCGAGCGTATCGATTGTCCCGACCATGCTGATGTCGATCCCGTTCTGCGTCATGGTGGTGTTCCAGATCAACGTTCTGCTGAACGAGATCGGTGCGATCGACCTGTCCGGTGCGGGCGCGGGTGTGGCCGTCATCCGAGAGATCGGACCCATCGTCACGGTTCTCGTCGTCGCGGGCGCAGGTGCCACCGCGATCTGCGCCGATCTCGGTTCGCGCACCATCCGCGAAGAGATCGACGCCATGAAGGTGCTCGGTATCGACCCGATCCAGCGACTCGCAGTTCCGCGCGTGATCGCCTCCTGCGGCGTCGCGGTGTTCCTGAACGGCCTGGTGACCGCCATCGGCCTGGCCGGGGGATACGTGTACGGCGTCTTCCTCCAAGGTGCCACGCCGGGTCAATACATCACCGCGATCCCGATCCTCACCGGAATTCCCGACCTACTCATCAGCGAGCTCAAGGCCGGCATCTTCGGTCTGCTGGCCGCACTGGTGGCCTGCCATCTCGGCTTCAACGCGGGAGGCGGACCGAAGGGTGTCGGCGACGCCGTGAACCAGACCGTTGTCTTCAGCTTTGTGCTGCTGTTCCTCGCGAACGCGGTCATCACCACGCTCGCACTGCACTGAAGGCCTCGACATGACTGCGCGAACACAAGAGCAGGGACCACGTTGACATCGACTCAGATGCCCACCGAACCGTCGCGGCGACTGACCGACCGGTTGGACGCCGGGAAGGCGCTGAAGCCCGCCGAATCCTTCGGAGAGAAACTGGCGTTCTACGGGGTGGCGCTGCGGGCGGTACCCAAGGCGATGACCCACTATCGTCGCGAGACCTTGCGCCTGCTAGCTGAGGTGTCGCTCGGCGCAGGTGCACTCGCCATCATCGGCGGGACCGTCGTGATCATCGGATTCCTCACGGCTGCAGCCGGATACGAGGTCGGTCAACAGGGATCGAGTTCACTGGGGCGCGTCGGTGTGGAAGCGATGTCGGGCTTCATTTCCGCCTTCTTCAACACCCGCGAAGCGATCCCGGTCATTGCTGGCGTCGCACTCACGGCGACGGTGGGCTCCGGTTTCACTGCGCAACTCGGTGCCATGCGCGTGAGCGAGGAGATCGACGCGCTCGAGGTGATGTCGGTTCAGTCGCTGCCCTATCTGGTGTCGACGCGGATCGCGGCGGGACTCGCCGCTGTGGTGCCGCTGTACGCGATCGCCCTCTTCACCGGGTACGCCGCCACCAAGTTCGTGAGCGTGTTCCTGTCGGACCAGTCGCCGGGCACCTACGACCACTACTTCCGGCTGTTCTTGCAGCCCGGTGACATCGCGATCTCACTGTTGAAGGTGATCGTCATGGCGGTCGCCGTGATGGCGGTGCACTGCTACTACGGCTACAACGCCAGCGGTGGACCGGCCGGGGTCGGCGTCGCTGTCGGCCACGCCGTCCGCACGTCACTGATCATCATCATGATGGTCGACTTCATCGTCGGTATCGCCTTGTACGGCGGCGTCCACGCGACTGTGCGGGTGTCGGGATGATCGAACACTCACGCAGACAACACCTGCTGTACGCGTTCGTCGCCTTCGCCGTGGTGGTGGGCGTCGTCGTGGCTGCGCTGATGTCGTACAACGGCAGGTTCCAGGCCACCGGGTCCATCTACCTGAACGCCCCGCGCACGGGGCTGCTGCTGGTGCCTGGATCGGACGTCAAGCTGTACGGCGTAGTGATCGGTCGTGTCGCATCTGTCGACGTGTACGGCGATCACGCTCGCATCGAGCTGGCGGTGGAGGAAGACCAGCTCGGCGATCTGCCGAC
Organism: Gordonia sp. NPDC003585; assembly: GCF_040610755.1. Classification (NCBI taxonomy): domain Bacteria; kingdom Bacillati; phylum Actinomycetota; class Actinomycetes; order Mycobacteriales; family Gordoniaceae; genus Gordonia; species Gordonia sp. NPDC003585. The sequence continues at coordinate 13,239 of NZ_JBEXMX010000081.1, forward strand.
GAACGTCCGGGCGGAGATGGAGCCGACCACGCTCTTCGGCCGCAAGTACGTCGCGCTGACGATGCCGGAGCAGCCGGCGGCATCGACGTTGAGCGCCGGTGCCACCATCGACACCTCGCAAACGCCGGTCGAGGTCTACGACACTTTCGAGTTGCTTGTCGGAATTCTCGACCGTGTGGACCCGGCGCGGGTGAATGCAACCCTGACCGCTGTGCAGACCGGCACCGTCGATCGGGGCGAGAAGCTCGGCGAGCTGGTCGACTCGGTGAACACCTACCTCGCGACCTTCAACAAGTCACTGCCAACTCTGCAACGGGATCTCGAGCTCGGTGCGGACAATCTCGACACATTCGCCGGACTGTCACCGGACCTGATGGCCACCGTCCGTCACCTCACCACCACCTCGAAGACGATTGTGGAGAACCAGTCGCAGCTGACTGCGTTCCTGTTGAGCTTCACCGAGTTCGGGAACACCGGCAACCGGTTCATGACTAACGCGGGCACGCCACTGGTGAAGGCCGCCGACGCCCTGGCGCCGCCGGCGCAGGTGCTCGGAGACTACGGACCGATCTACCCGTGCTTCCTGGACGGACTGAACACGAGCCGCAAATATCTCGAGCGGGCGTTCGGCGGAGCGAGACCGGGCCTCGACATCGTCGGCACCCTGCTCATCGGCGACCCGCCATACCGACCGGGCATCGACGCGCCCGAACACACGGCAGGAACGGCGGGACCGAGCTGCTACGGCTACCCGCGCGCACCCGGCGAAAAGGGGCCGGGGCACGTCGACTTCGACGACGGCAGTCACGCGTACCGCGATGTGAAGTCGATCGAAGACGTCATCGGAAACCCGTTCGCCTCGATGATCTACGGAATGACGAAATGACAATCACCGGACCGGCCATCAAGCTGGGGATCTTTCTCGCTGTCAGCTCGCTGATCACCTCGGCTCTGTTCGTGATCGTCGGCGACCTGCGTTTCGGTCCGACAACGGTTTTCCGCGCTCAGTTCATGTCCGCATCCGGCCTGCGGACCGGCGACGACGTCAAGGTGGCCGGTGTGGTGGTCGGGAAGGTCACCGATGTGGACATCGTGGACTCCGGTGCGGCTGCGCAGACGGGTCTGGGAGCAGAGGTCCGTATGGACGTCGACTCCCACATCCCGGTGACGACCACCACCAACGCCTACATCAGGTACAAGAACCTGATCGGTGATCGGTACCTCGAGCTGAAGACCGACCCCGGAGACGTGGGTAGGAGGCGGTCAGCCGACAGCGTGATCCCGGTATCGCAGACCAAGCCGGCTCTCGACATGGATGCACTCGTCAACGGGTTCAAACCCCTACTGACCGGGGTGAATCCAGAGCAGACCAACAAGCTGTCCGCTGCGCTGGTCTCGGTACTCAACGGCCGCACAGCCGATATCAGCGATCTGATCACCCAAATGGGTGAACTCGGCGAAACCATCGCCGATCGCGACGCGACGATCGGATCGGTGGTCACCGATCTGAACACCGTGCTCGTAACGGTAGCGGATCGCCGGGAGGCCTTCGGCAGCGTCGTCGTCCAGTTGCAGGAGCTGGTCTCCGAGCTTGCCGGTGATCGCCGGCTGATCGCCGACGGCCTCACGAACATCGCGGGCGCGACCACCGAGCTCGACGAGCTGCTGTCCCGAGCCCGCCCCGATCTCACCTCCGACATCGAGCATCTGCGCGGTCTGGCCCAGAACCTGAACAGCAACACTTCAACGATCAACATGCTGCTCGCGAAGATGCCGGAGGCCTATCGGCTTCTGGGCAGGTCGTCGGGCTACGGCAGTTTTGTGAACTTCTTCGTGTGCGGCCTCGCGATCCGCTATCCGACGCTCGACGGCGGACATGCGGACACACCGATGGTCCAAGTCCCAGCTCGGCGCTGTAAGTGAGGGAGACAACCAGATGAGGTCAAAACATCATGAGATCTGACGACTCCCGCCGTCGAATCCGGGCCGGTCTCATCGGAATCGGGGCGATACTCGCGGTTCTCGCGCTCGCGTTCAACTACCGCTCGATTCCGTTCCTGCCCGGCGTGACCGTCGTGGTCGCCGAGTTCTCCGACGCCAGTGGCCTGAATCCCGACGACGAAGTGCACATCGCCGGCGTGGCCGCGGGGAGTGTGCAGTCGATCGAGCTCGCCGAGGACCACGTCGACGTGACGATGCGGCTCACCGACGGCTGGGAGAAGCTCGGTTCCGAGACCACGGCCTCGATCAAGGTCGAGACCGCGCTCGGGCGTCGCTTCGTCCAACTCACGACCGCCGGCCCCGGCGAGCTCGGCGACCGAATCCCGGTGTCGCGGACAAGTTCCGGCTTCGACCTCACCGAGTCACTCGACCAGCTCACCGAGACCGTCGGAGACACCGACAAGAAGAGCGTCGTCGACGCGGTCGAGAGCCTCGACAAGGTCATGAACGATCTCCCGTCCGACATCGGCGGCTCCCTGGAGAACGTCGCCGCTGCGGCACGGACGGTGTCGTCGCGCGATGCCGGAATCCGGACGCTTCTGCAGAAGGCCGATTCGGTTTCCGACGTGCTGGCCGAGCGAAAGGGCAACATCACCAGGCTCATCGACGACGGGTCGGTGCTGTTCGAGACCCTCGTCGATCGGGCCGAGGTGATCCGCAGGCTGCTCACCAGCCTGCGCGCAGTATCCACCGAGATAGAGACGTTCGTCCATGACACCGGATCGTCCACCCCACAGATGCTCGAGGAGGTCCGTCAGGTGACGGCCACGCTCAACGCCAACTACGCCAACCTCGAAAAGTCGATCAAGGGGATGCGCACATTCGTCATGCAATTCGCCGACGTCCTGGGCAGCGGACCGTTCTTCTCAGTACTGCTCCAGAACATCACGCCGGCCAATCTCCGCGGCCAGCAGCCGGGCAGTCCGGGAGGCGGGCGATGAGCACGTCATCAGCCGTCAACCGACTCGGCGGGCCCGCGGTCATCGCCCTCGTCATCGTCGCCATGGTGGCCGTGACCGCGGCGAAGGTATGGGAGAGCACGCACACCTCACGGGCCACAATCTGGTTCACGGACGGCACCGGGCTGTTCGTCGGCGATCCGGTCAAGATGCGCGGCGTCACCATCGGCACTGTCGAAGCAGTGGAGGCCACACCGGCGAAGGTTCGCGTCGAGGTCTCGTACGACGACTCGGCGTACGTGGACTCCGAGGCACGGGCGGCGATCGTGGCGCCGACCCTCGTCTCCGGTCGGTATGTTCAGTTCGTCAACCCGGTCAAGCGATCGCCGGCTGGTGCGCTGAAAGACGATGCCGTGGTGGAGGTCGGCCGGACCGCGGTCCCGGTCGGGTACGACGAGATCAAGAAGCAGGTGACCGACCTCGCGCACCAACTCGGACCTTCCACCGGCGATGAGAAGGGGGCGCTCAGCCGACTCATCGACACCTCGGCCGGTGCGCTCGACACCAGCGGCGGCTCACTCCGGAAGTCGGTCGATGCGCTCTCCGACGCGATGAGGACGCTCTCCGCGGCCGGCCCCGACCTGTTCAGCACAGTCCGCAATCTCCAGCAGGTCGTCACCGCGCTGCGCACCGCCGACCAGCAGATCGTCGGTTTCGCCTCGCAACTCGACGACGCGTCGGCCGTGCTCGACGACAATCGGACGCAACTCGATGCCGCGATCCGTGCCCTCAACTCGATGGCCCCACGCCTGCGCGACTACTTGAAGCAGAACCAGGGTGCGCTAAGCCGTGACGTCAAGGACCTCACCAGGGTGTCCCGACTGCTCGTCGACAGGCAGGACGATCTGGCTCAGATCCTGCACACGGCGCCGACCGCGCTGTCGAACCTCTACAACATCTACGACCCGGACTCGAACTCACTGACGGCCGGTCTCGCGGTGGCCGACTTCCCGGATCCGGTGTCGCTCATCTGTGCACTGCTGACAACCGTGGACGCTCCCAAGTCGGAATGCCAGAAGGCCGAGACCACCCTGACCCGGGTCATCACGTCCGAGATGGCACGCTCGACCGGTCGCCCCGAGGAGGGAGGACGCTGATGGGACACAAGCGCTTTCACGTCGGCGCGGGACTGATCGCGGCGGCCGTCGCGATGTCGACGGTGGCGGGCTGTCGGTTCGACGGCGCCAACTCGTTGTCACTGCCAGGCGACGCCGTCTCCGGTGACAGCTACAGCATCACCGTCCAGTTAGCCGACGTGCAGAACCTGGTGTCGAACTCCCTGGTCAAGCTCGACAACGCGAATGTCGGGCAGATCCGGTCCATCACAGTGCGCGAGTCGTTCGCCGAAGTGGACGTGGAGCTCTCCGAGGGAGTGGAGATCCCGAACGGTTCGACCGTGAAGCTGGCACAGACCTCGGTGCTGGGCGCGCAGTACCTGGAGTTCATTCCTCCCGCGGAGCAGACGCCGGGCAAGCTGTTGCCCGGCGACACACTCGATGTCAACAGCTCCGCAGCCTATCCGTCGACCGAGTCGGTGCTGGCGGCCTTGTCGCTGATCCTCAACGGCAGTGGCCTCGAACAGCTCCGGTCGATCATGACCGAGCTCAACGACGCCACCGATGGCCGCACAGCCGCTGCCAACCGAGCGATATCTCAACTCAAGACCTTCGTCTCCGGACTACACAAGCAACGTGATGACATCGGCCGCGCCATCGATTCGCTCGGCAAGCTCAGCGCCACGCTGGCCGATCAGAGTTCGACCGTGGCGGAGGGCATCGACAACCTGGAACCCGCCCTGACCGTGCTGGCGGACCAACGCGAGGAGCTGGTCACGATGCTCGATCGCGTAGGAGTGTTCGGCGCAAAGGTGGGCAGCGTGATCGCACGCAGCAACGCCGATCTGAACTCCATTGCCGCGGAACTCCGTCCCGCACTGAAGGGGCTCGAGGAGTCCGGCGACGACCTGGTCGGCTCGCTCATCGTCGGGCTCACCGTTCCGTTCCCGGTGACCGTCATCGACAAGGGAATGAAGGGTGACTACCAGAACCTCTTCCTGACCCTCGACCTGTCGGTGGGCGCCATACGCGACAAGGTGCTCGGCAGTATTCCCAAGGTGGCCCTGGCCAGGATGGCGACCTCGCGGCAAGCCGCGGACCCACTCCGCGCTCCATTCGGACTGCGCACCCCCACAACGGATCACAGCCCATCGAAAAAGACCTCACCGCAGCCCGCCGGGATGGGGGGCCCCCGATGAAACTCACCAGACTGGTGCGATGGCAGCTCGTCGTATTCGCTGTCCTCACCGTGGTCAGCGTAGTCTACGGGACTGTCACCTACGTCGGCATCGGTCGGGTCACCGGCATCGGATCGTATCGCGTGGTCGCCGAGTTCGACACCGCCGGCGGCATTTACGAGACCGGACTGGTGACCTATCGAGGTGTAACCGTGGGACGGGTGGATTCGGTAGACGTCGATCTGGCCGACTTGTCGGCGCCGGTTCGCATCACCCTGCGCATCGATTCGGACAACACGATCCCGCGAAACAGTGCGGCGCACATCAGGAGTCAGTCTGCGGTCGGGGAACAATACGTGGATCTGATTCCCCGCGACAACGGCGGGCCCGCGCTGACGGACGGAGACGTGTTGTCGGCCAAGGGCAATGAGGCGCCCACGCCCACAAAAGACGTCCTGGAGAGGACCATGAACCTCGTTGCGACGATCTCGCCCCAGAATCTGGAGACGACCGTCGACGAGGTGTCCGACGGGCTAGGACAGACCGGTGATCGCCTGGCTCGGTTGATCGACGCATCACAGCGGCTGCTCGAGTTGGCGCAGATCGATATCGGCCCCACCACCCGGCTGATCGACGACGCCGAACCGCTGTTGACCACTGGCAACCGGGTGGCCGCCGACCTGACCTCTGCGGTGGCGAACCTCGCGTCGTTCACCGATCAGCTCGCGCTGAGCGATGAACACTTGCGGACTCTGCTGACCCAGACCCCGTCGGCAGCCGACCAGGTGTCGGCCACCCTGACCGAGCTGACGCCTACGCTGCCGACGCTGCTCGCCGACCTCCAGTCCGTGGGACAGGTGCTGCGCGTCAACGTCCCCAACCTCCGGCACATCCTGACCGTCTATCCGGCGTTCACGTCGGGAACCCTGAACTCGGTCGACGGCTACGCGCTCGGCCAGAGTCCGCAGGCTCCACTCGACATCAAGCTCGGAAACACGCTGAACCCGCCCCCGTGCACCGAGGGATATGGCGGCAGCCGACGTCGTGACGCATCGGACATGCGGACTGTGCCGGTGGTTCCGGACCAGTACTGCGACGCGCGCCCCGACAACCCGAAGGTGGCGCGTGGCGCCCGGAACGTCCCGTGCGCGACCGACCCCCGCGTGAGGACTCCCTTAGTGGCCGATTGCCCCGGGGGACTTCCGTCCACGTGGCCGGAGATGTTGTCGCGTCCGCACTCTATGGGCGACGCCGGCGGTGACCCAGGGGCGAAGAGGGTGCCGAAGCGCTTACGTACAGCGTCGAAGCCGGTGCCGTATTCGGAGACCACCGGAAGGTTCCGAGGGCCCGACGGGGTGACGTACTTCGTGGGAACACCCACCAACTCAGCTTCGGCGAAAGGAAAGGCGACATGGCAGTCGTTACTGATCAAGTAGAGGCCACCGGTCCGGAAGTCGACGACGACGCGGTCGGCCCGGAGAGCGCCGGCGAAGGGGCGGGCACTGCTCCACTCCGGTCCGTGGTCACCGTGTGGGCGCTGGTGGCGGCCCTCGTGGCGGTGCTCGCGCTGCTCGGCGTGAAGGGCACCGATCTCTATCAGGCCAAGCAGGACGAGAAGCGGAACTCTGAGGTACTCGACGTCACCCGCGAGGTGGTCGCCGGACTCGTCAGCCTCGACTACCGCCGGTCGAAGGCCGACCTGGATCGGATCAAGTCCGTCGCCACCGGATCCTTTCAGCAGCAGTTTGAACAGCTGGCTACGTCGTTCGAGCAGGTCCTTTCCTCCGGCGAGGTCCTCTCGACTGGATCGGTCAAGGAGGCGGGGATCATCACCGCCGACGACGACGCCGCGCGGGTCCTGGCCGCGGTCAGCTCGATCGTCAAGAACACCGAGGCACCCGACGGGCAGCAACGCGTCTATCGGATGAAGGTGGATCTGACGGCCGCCGACCATGCGTGGAAGGTCAGCAACGTGGAGTTCGTGTCATGAACGCGGGGAGCGCGGACCAAGAGGCGTCGACCGACGCGAAGGCGGCAGAACCGAGGAGGAAGCCATGAACAAGGTTGTGGAGCAAGATATCTCATCCGAGTTCGCCGAGGCGGAGGTGGATCGCGACGTCGACACCGACGCGGCGCCTACCGACGGCGCCGAGAAGCAGGACAAGGTGCGCGGCGGTCATGTCAAACGACTCGGCCCCGTCGTTGTGAGCTGGCCCGCCAGACTTTCGACAAAGGCGCGTAACGGGTTGGTCAGGGTGCTGGCGGCACTCGTGATCGCCGGCGCCGGTGGACTCGGCTACGTGTGGTTCGCGACGAGCGCGGCGACGACGGAGGCATCGGCGGGGCAGTCCGCGCTTGCATCGGCACGTACCGACATCCCCAAACTGCTCAGTTATGACTACCGAACAGTCGACACCGCGCTGCCCGAAGCTGCCGAGACCATGCTGACCGGCAGGTTCCTCGACGAATACACCCAACTGGGCGAATCAGTTATTCAACCTGCTGCCAAGAAGGAGCAGATCGTCACGAACGCCGAGGTGGTCGACGCCGCACTCGTCGCGTCGGACGCCGATCACGCAACCGTCCTGCTCTTCGTCAACCAGACGACGTCCAAGAAGGACGCTGAGGGGCCGCGACTCGACGGCAGCCGCATTCGCGTCCAGATGGCCAAGGACGGCGATCGCTGGAAGATCTCCGAATTCACACCGGTGTAGCCGCGGAAACCCTGAGCCATCCACACCACACCATGGAGAACAACTCATGACTCTCACCACCGATTTCACCACAGTCGCGGAGCTCGACAGTGCGCTGCTACGACTCAGCGCAGGCGAGCGCCGGTGGGCAGACCTCCCGCTGACCCGGCGCGCCGACCTTCTGCAACAGGTGGCGCACCAGGCGGCCGAGCAGGCATCGGATTGGGTTGAGGCCGCGTGCCGAGCGAAGCGGATCTCGCCCTCATCGCCGCTCGCAGGCGAAGAATGGCTGTCGGGGCCGTACCCGGTCATCACGAACGCTGCCACGCTGGCCCGTTCTCTGCGCGACCTGAGCAGCGGCGACAGTCCCATCGCCCACGTACCGACTTCCGTCGCTCCCGGCGGTCGTGTTGCGCTCGACGTCTTTCCCCATCAGATCTGGGATCGGCTACTGCTGTCGGGCGTCTCGGCCAAGGTCTGGCTGAAGCCGGGGGTGAGTGTCACCCAGGCGCGGTCGGCGGCGGGATTGGCGCAACTCGACCCCGCGACGACGCACGGCATGTCAGTCGTCCTCGGCGCCGGCAACATCACCTCGATCGCCGTGCTGGACACCCTGTACGAGCTGATCGCGCACAATCGCGTCGTGATCCTCAAACTGAACCCCGTCTTGGGCGAGATGTTCGACGCGATCAACGCCGTCCTGCGACCCCTGTCCGAGCGCGGCTTCGTGGAGGTCGTCAGGGGCGGTGTCGAGGTCGGCTCGTATCTCGTCGATCACCCGAATGTGGCGCATGTCCACATCACCGGAAGCTCGGCAAGTCACGACGCCATCGTCTTCGGCACCGGCCCGGAAGGCGAGGCCCGTCGCCGGGCCGGCGTACCGAAGCTCGGCAAGACCATCACCAGTGAACTCGGCGGCGTATCACCCACCGTCGTCGTCCCCACCGGGTGGTCGGCCAAGGACATCCGTTTCCAGGCGGAGCACCTGGCCACCCAGCGTCTGCACAACGGCGGCTACAACTGCATCGCCGCCCAGGTTGCCGTGATCCCGTCCGAGTGGTCCAAGAAAGGGGAGTTCCTCCGGGAACTCCGCGACCAGATCGACAAGGCTCCCGCGCGGCCAGCCTATTACCCCGGAAGCGACCAACGGGTCGCCGCGGCAGCCGACCGGCACGCCACGGCCAACGCACGCGAGAACGGCCGGCTGCTGATCGAGGGGCTCTCACCGGACCAGGTGGCCGAGGCCTTCACCGTGGAGTACTTCTCGCCCGTGCTGGCCGTCGTGGAGATCCCCGGAGACGGGATTGCCTACCTCCGGGCAGCGAGCCGCTTCGTCAATGAGCGGCTCGAGGGCACTCTCGGCGCCAACGTCTTGGTGCACCCGAGATACCGCCGCAAGCTCGGTCGAGAGTTCGAGTGGTTCGTGGAATCGCTCCGCTACGGCACGATTGCGATCAACGCGTGGACGGGGGTCGGTTATCTCACCGCAGCAGCACCATGGGGCGGCTTTCCCGGTGCGACCCTCGTCGATGTCGAGAGCGGAATCGGATTGGTACACAACGCATCACTGGTGGACGACACAGAGCGCACGGTCGTGACCGGCCCGTTCCGCCCGCTGAGCCGATCTCTGATCACCGGCCAGCTGTCGATCACGCCGAAGCCGGCGTGGTTCGTCAGGAACACGCATGCGCACCATGTAGGCCGAAAGATGGTTGCATTCGCGGCAGATCCGAAGGCCACCCGGCTGCCGTCGCTCTTTGCGTCCGCCTTACGCGGCTGACGCACCGCGCGCAGCGAGGTGCCCCGTCACGAAGCGTACGGGGTGTGGTGCGTCCACCTCAGGCCGGCTCGAGCGCCCGCTTGGCCTTCTCCAACGCGGCGAGCGTGCGCAACACGGAGTCGCGCTTCGCGGTCAGGTCGGACACCTTGGCCTTGCCACTCAAGCCGCCATCCTTCTGCGCGACCTGCAGACGTTCCTCGATCTCGGTGAGCTGCGCCAGGAGGCTCTGCGCCCGGCTCATGAGCTCGGCGCGGTCGGGTCGTGAGACGTTCGCCGGCCCGGCGACGCCGGACCTGACATTCTGCGGCTTGGTGGCCACCGCCTTCCCGCCTGCCTTCGTGGGCAGTCGTCGTCGCGGTTCGACGCTTCGCCGCCGGGAAGCAGCACGCGGGGGAGTCTGCGTGCGCGTCTGGTTGAGCACCGTCCGCGCCTCTCGCCGCGGAACTCCGCGATTTCGTCGGTGGACGAGCACCACACGCAAACACTCGAAGTGGTTTCGGTCACGAACGCATCGGCAGCAGCGGGATTGACGGGGAAAAGAGTACGAAACAAAGTTTTTCACCCGGAAATCGGGTTTCCGGTACACCGTATCCCGCCGCTGACTTGACCCGCCGGACCGTCCCCGACGCGCTGTTCATCGTCGTCGAGCAACTCGGACCCACCCTCGTCGTTGCGGACACGAGCTCGAGCCGGCGGCGGGGCAGTGGCGTTTACCGGCCACCCCCGGCGGGAACCTCATCTGCGTGCGATTACCTTCGGTACAGATGACGACGTGTCGGGCTGGAACAACCGGCCCTGCTCGACGGTGACGACCGTGTACCTGGCCGAGGCATTGCTGGTTGTGGCGGAGGGTCAGCAACCTCCGGGTCTGATGCCGGCCCGGCAGCAGATGGCGGTGTCCCTGGGCTGGCACATCGTCCTTGCGTGTTTCGGGGTGGCGTTCCCGACGATGATCTTCGTGATGCGCCGTCGCGGCATCGTGCGCGACGGCCCTGTCGCAATGGGACTGGCCCGACGGTGGGCCAAGGTGTCGGCAGTGCTGTTCGCGATCGGCGCGGTCTCGGGCACGATCCTCAGCTTCGAGATGGGTCTGCTGTGGCCCGGTTTGATGGGCCGGTTCGGTGACGTGCTGGGATTGCCATTCGCGTTCGAAGGGCTGTCGTTCTTCGTCGAGGCGATCTTCCTCGGGATCTACCTCTACGGCTGGGACCGCATGCCGCCTCGACGCCATCTGCTGATGCTGATTCCGATGGGCATCGCCGGGGTCGTCGGGACGTTCTGCGTGGTCTCGGTCAATGAGGTTCCCCCCGAACCGTAGAGGCATCGATAATGAGGAGCACGATGCCAGAGAAGCGGAAGAAGTACGACCGGGAGTTTCGTGATGGGGCGGT
>NZ_JBEXMX010000082.1:0-24290 GCF_040610755.1 Gordonia sp. NPDC003585
CCACCCGGACCGCCGCCGGGGGCTCGTCCGCCCGGTCCGCCGCCCGCGCGCGGATCGGCTCCGCAAGGATCGCCGCCCGGGTCACGTCCGGGACCACCCCGGCCACCGGGCCCGCCGCCTCGTCCGGCTGCACCCGTCGGGCTGAGCAAGGACAGCAGCGGCAAGGAGGGCAGGGACGCCCGGGAGCCTGCACCGGCCGACGGGCCGCAAACCCCGGTCGACTGACGCCGACGTGCCCCTTTACGGAGAGTTGATCGTCGCTGCGGTGATCCTCGTCGGACTGGTCGGCATCGTGATCCCGGTGCTGCCCGGCACCTTGCTCGTCGGTGGCGCGATCCTGGTCTGGGCGATCATCGTCGGTGGCGCGGCGTGGGCGGTCTTCGCGATTGTGGCCGTGGTCCTTGCCGTCGGCGAGGTCGTCAAGTACTTCCTCGCTGGTCGCACTCTGCGCTCGGGTGGTATCCCCAACATCACCGTCATCGTCGGCGGTCTCGCCGCCATCGTCGGGTTCTTCGTGATCCCGCTCGTCGGACTGTTCGTCGGGTTCATCATCGGCGCCGCCGCCACCGAACTGATCCGCACCCGCGATGGCGCGGCGGCCTGGCGGGGGACCATCGCGGCCAGCAAGGCGGCGGCCGTGACGATCGGTATCGAGTTGGTGGCAGCGCTCATCGCGACCGGAATCTGGACCGCCGGCGCATTCACATGGTGAGAGCGTCGCTCGCCGGTCCGGTGGCGTGCGTGCTCCTGCTGGTGGCCGGCTTTGTCGACGCGATCGCATTCGTCTTTCTCAACGGCAACTTCGTCTCGTTCATGTCGGGCAACACCACGGTTCTCGGCGCGGCACCGAGTCGGGGGCTGTGGAGCGAGGCCGCCCTCTGCATGACGCTCATCGTGCTGTTCTTTTGCGGCGTCCTGGGTGGGTCGGTGTACAACCGGCGGACGCGACGCTCACCGGTACCGATGCTGGGACTGGTCACGCTGGGACTCGCGCTGGCGGCCGTGGTGGCCGAGCTCGGGGCCGGCACCGCCGCGATGCTGATCGTGACGGTGGCCGCGGGGCTGATCAACACCGTGTTCGAGCGCGACCACCTGCGGCACGGCCTCACCTACGTCACCGGCACGCTGGTGAGCGCCGCCCGACAACTCGCCGACGCGGTGACCGCCGAACCTGGCGAGCGCAACCATCGGGCCTGGCTCGCGAGTATCGGGATGTGGTTCCTGCTGGCACTCGGGGCGGTCGCGGGCGGATTCGCCTACCGATGGATCGCGTTGGGGGCCTTGTACATTCCGGTGGCGCTGCTGGCCGTCGCACTGTTGGCAGTGGGGCTGCTGAGCGGAACGATCAACGGTCCCCCCGACACCGGGTCGGTCATCACGTGAGCACGCAGCCCGAAGGCGTCGTCCAGCAGTTCGGCGTCGATGACGTCGTCGGGTGTTCCTTGGGTGGCGATAGCGCCGTCCTTCATGACCAGCAGTGAATCCGAGTATCGCGCAGCAAGATTGAGGTCGTGCAGCACCATGACGACGGTCTTGCCGTGGTCGGCCTTCAAGGTCGCGACGAGATCCAGGATGTCCACCGAATGGGCGAGATCGAGGTAGGTCGTCGGTTCGTCGAGCAGGAGCAGGTCGGTGCCCTGGGCCAGAGTCAGGGCGATCCACACCCGTTGGCGCTGACCGCCCGAGAGCGCGTCGAGGGTGCGATCGGCGAGGTCGGTGGTGTTGGTCAGTTCCATCGCCTGCGACACCGCGGCCTCGTCCTCCGACGACGCCTGGGAGTACCAGCGCTGATGCGGATGCCGACCGCGGCGGACCAGCTCGGCAACCGTGAGTCCTTCCGGCGCAACGGGATTCTGCGGCAGGATGCCCAGCGTACGGGCGACCTGCTTGGGGCGGACCCGGTTGATGTCGACGTCGTCGAGGTACACCGTCCCCGCCCGTGGCGGCAAGAGGCGGGCCAGGCAGCGTAGCAACGTCGACTTCCCGCAGCCGTTGGCGCCGATGAGCGTGGTGATCTGGTGGTCGGGGATCGCGAGGTCGAGGTCGGAGATCACGACGCGATCGTCGTAGCCGACCGAGAGATGTTCGGCGCGTAGGCGACTCATGTGGTGGCCTTTCGGGACATGGTGACCATCAGGTAGATGAGGAACGGGCCGCCGAGTGCGGCGGTGACGATGCCGACGGGCAGCCCGTCCAGCCCGGGTACGCCGATCCGGCACAGCAGATCACCGCCGAGCACCAGAGCCGAGCCCAGCAGCCCCGAGGCGAGCGGAGTGGGGACCGCGGTCCCGGTCAGGCGCATCGCGATCTGTGGGGCGAGCAGCGCGACAAAGGCGATCGGGCCCGCCGCCGACACCGACAGCGCGGTCACCCCGACAGCGACGAGCAGGATGGTCGTCGACATCGCGGTGGTGCGGACACCGAGTGCGCGAGCGAGGTCGGGTCCGAGGGACAGTGCGTCGATCTGCCGGGACAGCAGCGCCACGATGACGATGCCGACCGCCAGGCCGCCGGCGACCGGCCACACCTGCGACCACGTCGCACCCGACACCGACCCGACCAGCCACACCTGCGCGTTGGCGACGTCGTTGATCTCGGCGCGGGTGAGCAGGAAGCTGGTCAGTGCCTGCAGCATCCACGTCATGCCGACACCGATGAGCACGAGCCGGAACGGGCTGATGCCGTGATTCGACCGTCGGCCCGGCCAGGCCAGCAGGTACATCGCGACCGCCGTGGCAAGGGCGCCGATCAGCGCCGACGTCGGGACGCCGAGATCGGCGAACCAGGCACCCCAGCTGGTGGAGAAGGCGATCGCCGCCACGGCTGCCGCGCTCGCCCCTGCGGTGATGCCCAGGATGTCGGGGGTCGCGAGGGGATTCTGCGCGATGAGCTGCGTGAGTGAGCCGCACATGCCCAGCCCGAAGCCGACGAGCAGCGCGACGAGGGCGCGGGGCAGCGTCACGTCGAAGACGATCACGTTCTCGATGCGACGTCCGCCGCCGAGCAGGATGCGAGCCACGTCGATCGGGGTGAGCGGGAAGTCGCTGACGCCGATGCTGGTGAGGAACAACAGCAGGGTGAGTGCCGCCAGCACCGTGGTGACCAGCACCATCCGCGGTCGGATCAGCCACGACGCCTCGACGCGACGCGGCGTGGGCAGCGTGACCGCGAGCCGGACCGGTTTCGTCATACGCTCGCCAGCTTCTGTTTGCGGACCATGTACATCAGGAACGGCGCGCCGACGAAGGCGAGCATGATGCCCACCTGCACTTCTGCGGGCCGCGCCACGACGCGGCCGAGGATGTCGCAGCCGAGCAGCAGGATCGCGCCGAGGAGCGCGGAGTAGGGGATGATCCAGCGGTAGTCGGATCCGGTGAACACGCGTGCGATGTGCGGGGTCACAAGACCGAGGAACACGATCGGCCCACACGCTGCCGTCGCTGCACCGATGAGCAAGGTGATCGCCAGGATGCCGATGCCGCGGATCACCGCGACCCGCGACCCCAGGGCACGCGTCATGTCGTCGCCGAGGCTCAGCACGTTGAGGAAGAACCCGCTGGCCAACGCCAGGACGAGCCCGACCACGATGAACGGCAGGCTCGCCCAGAACACGTCCATGCCGCGTCCGGCGGTGGCGCCGACGCTCCAGAAGCGCCACGCATCAAGCGAATTCGAGTCGACCAGCACGATCGCCGACGTTATGGCGGTCAGCATCGCAGTCAGCCCGGTGCCGGCCAGCACCAGTGTCAACGGGCTGGCACCGGACAGTGCCGACAAACCGAACACCGCGGCGGCCGCCACCACCGCGCCGATCAGACCGAACATCATGAACGCGATCGGGCTCTGGATGTTCAGCACGTAGATACCCCCGACGACGGCGCATGCGGCACCCGCGTTGACGCCCAGCATGCCGGGGTCGGCGATCGGGTTGCGCGTGTGCCCCTGGGTGATGGCCCCAGCGGCTCCGATCGCGAGGCCGACGACGAGCCCGAGCAGGGTGCGCGGAATCCGGAGGTCCCAGACGATGTCGTCGAGGTCGTCGTTGCGCTCGATCGCAGGCATGCGGAAGTGCGTCACGGCGTCCCAGATCTGCGCACCACCGGCAGAAAAGCTGTCCCACACCGATCCGATCGGTGTGACGCGCGTCCCAACGGCGACCGACAAAAACAGCAGCGCCGCCAATACGGCCATGAGCAGGGGAATTCCCGCAATTCGGCGCACGAAGGGTCACCTTACCAACCGTCGAAATCCGCGTATGCAACCGAGAACGAACAAATTTCACTTGCGTAACAAACGTCACAGAAGACTGGGATTTGGCTGAGGTGTGAGTAACGATTCGCCCAGTGTTGGTCGATAGTCCGGGTACACCGCGACCGAGGAGGACGGTCGCCGAACGAGGAAGGTAGTCGATGAGAACCACTCTCAAACGAGCAACCACTGCGGCGATGGTCGCCGCGGGTGTGGCGGCCGGGACTCTCGCAGGCACGGGGGCATCGCAGGCAGCGACGCCGGGCGATCTGCAGATCACCGGCAGCGTCGAATGCCACTTCGGCCAGTGGGGGCAGCCGTGGAACAAGGCGTGGTACATGTACCGCTGGATGACCGTCCGCAACATCGGCGGCAGCACCATGCACAACGTCAATCTCCACGAGATCAACGGCAAATCCGTCTACATCAAGGAGCTCAAGCCCGGACAGACGATGTCCAAGTGGAGCAAGAAGGACAACCGCTGGATTCGACCCATCGAGACCCGCTGGACCGGTTGCTTCCCGAGCTCGATCTCCGGGTACACGATCGGCGCGGAGGCCGAGAACCTGGCCAACAACTTCGGGTACTGGCGAAACGACCGAACGATCTGACAGTTCGAGAACAGGCCATGCGCCTGGTGAGGTGACGGGCAGGACGCACCCGAAACACCCGCCGACGCAACAGAAAAGAGCGGCGACCGATGGATTCCCGGTCGCCGCTCTTTTGCGCTTTGCTAGGCCGTGGGCCGCGACACCTTGTCGGGCTCCGATGCGGCAAGCATGTCCTCACGCTCGACGACCTTGACGCGTTCGCGTCCTTCGGCCGCACCCAGTGCGCGCTCGTGCTCGTCGAGGCGGTACCAGCCGTCCCAGGTGGTGAACGGGATGCTCTTGGACTCGAGCAGCTTGATCACGGCGTCCTCGGAAGGGTTGGCCGGGTTGAGCAAGGCGTCGTTGGTCATGTCTTCGAGGATGCAGTCGACGGTCTCGTTCGCGTCGCCCTTGGTGTGGCCGATGAGGCCCACCGGACCGCGCTTGACCCAGCCGGTGGTGTAGATGCCGGTGAGCTGAGCACCCTCGTCGAAGACGCGTCCGGCCTCGTTGGGGATGACGCCGGCCTGCGTGTCGAACGGGATCTGCGGCAGGTTGTCCGACAGGTAGCCGACGGCCCGGTAGACCGCGCCGAGGTCCCAGTCGGTCATCTTGCCGGTCGGCTTGACGTTGCCGGTGCCGTCGAGCTGGGTGCGCTCGGTGCGCAGGCCGACGACCTTGCCGTCCTCGCCGAGGATCTCGACGGGATTCTCGAAGAAGTGCAGGAACAGCTTGTGGATGGCGCCCTGCTTGGGGTCGCGGATCGCGTAGTTCTCGATGATCGTGGCGACCTGGTCGGTGATCTTCGAACCACGGCGTGCGACGGCAGAACCCTCGTCGTACTCGATGTCCTCGGGGCTGACGACGACCTCGATGTTGGGCGAGTGGTCGAGTTCCTTGAGTTCGAGCGGGGTGAACTTGGCCTGCGCAGGTCCGCGT
Source organism: Gordonia sp. NPDC003585 (assembly GCF_040610755.1). Classification (NCBI taxonomy): domain Bacteria; kingdom Bacillati; phylum Actinomycetota; class Actinomycetes; order Mycobacteriales; family Gordoniaceae; genus Gordonia; species Gordonia sp. NPDC003585. Next base: position 5,778 of record NZ_JBEXMX010000082.1, read on the forward strand.
CGGCCGAACACGTGCACCTCGATGGCCTTGTTGGCCTTGAGGCCCTCGTAGACGTTGGCCGGGATCTCCGTCGGCAGTAGCTCGTCACCGGTCTTGGCCAGCACGCGTGCGACGTCGAGGGCGACGTTGCCGACGCCGATGACGGCGACCTTCTCCTGATCCAGCGGCCAGGTGCGCGGGAAGTCGGGGTGACCGTCGTACCAGGCCACGAACTGTGCGGCGCCGTAGCTGCCGTCGAGGTCGATGCCGGGGATGTCGAGGGCGCGGTCGTCGGTGGCACCGGTCGAGAAGATCATCGCGTCGTAGTGGTCGCGGAGTTCGTCGAGCGTGATGTCGGTGCCGTAGTCGATGTTGCCGAGCAGGCGGACCTGCGGCTTGTCGAGGACCTTGTGCAGCGCGGTGATGATGCCCTTGATGCGGGGATGGTCGGGGGCGACGCCGTAGCGGATCAGGCCGAACGGCGCAGGCATGCGCTCGTACAGGTCGATGCTGACACCGCGTTCCTTGGCGGTGTCGGACTTCATCAGGGCATCGGCAGCGTAGATCCCGGCGGGCCCTGCGCCAACAATGGCGACCCGTAGTGGTCGGCTCTGGTCGGTCATCTCGGAGGCGTTCCTCGTTGTCGGTGGTGGCCGGTGCGGACGTGTCCGGCTGTGGTTATCCCTTCTACGGTAGGCGCTGGGACGTCACACCCCAAAATCTCTGTGAGGGTCACCTCACTTCCGAGCCGGCGATCGGCGCCCGATGACCGTGCGATCGGACACACATGCGGTGTCGATAGGATTGCCGCGTGTCAAAGCAGGTGAAGCCCGAACCGGTCGAGGAGGAGCCGGCCCCGAAGTCCTGGCGGAACGCGTGGCCGTTCTTTGTGGCGCTCGGGGCGGTCGTCCTGGCGGTCGCCGGCCTGGGGTTGTCGCATCTGCTGCGGCCCGCGGAGGACCGGGCCAGTGAGACGGCGCAGGTGCAGTACGCGATCAACGACTTCTACACCGCACGCAACGGCGCGAACTACGCGGCGTACCGGGAGCACACGTGCGCGGCCGACCTCGCGTCGCCGCAGTTCATCACCGAACAGGCCTTCGTCGCGCAGAACGAGGGCCTCAAGGACAACCCCATCCAGATCCCGGAGATCACCGACCTGACGGTCGAGGGTGACCGTGCCACCGCGCAAGTACATTGGCATCGCAAGGACTCATCCGACAAGGTGACCACGACGCCGACGATCGTGGTGCGCGAGAACGGCGAGTGGAAGGTGTGCAGCTCGTGACCTATGCAGGAGACCTGACCCCGCAGCAGGCCTGGGAGAAGCTGGAGAGCAACCCGAAGGCTGTGTTGGTGGACTGTCGAACTCAGGCCGAGTGGTCCTTCGTCGGTGTGCCCGACCTCGAAATCCTGGGCAAGCGAACCATTTTCGTCGAATGGAATACCTTCCCCAACGGCGCGCACAACGAGTCGTTTGTCGCCGAACTGCGCGACGCCGGCATCGCCGACGACCACGAGGTCATCTTCCTGTGCCGGTCGGGTCATCGATCGATCGGCGCCGCGGAGGCCGCGACCGCCGACGGGGTGGCGCTCGCCTACAACGTGCTCGACGGATTCGAGGGTGCGTTGGACGAGAACGATCATCGGGGGCAGGTCGGTTGGCGCGCCCAGAATCTTCCGTGGAGGCAGTCGTGAGCGCAGCGAGCGAGCTGGCCGACCATAGGGACCGGAGGCAGTCGTGAGCGCAGCGAGCGAGCTGGCCGACCATAGGGACCGGAGGCAGTCGTGAGTGAGTTTTTCGAGCTACCTGATGGGGTGTCGCCGCAGACCGTCGCGGTTCGGGGTGGTCTGGCGCGGTCGGGGTTCTTCGAGACCTCGGAGGCGATGTACCTCACCAGCGGCTACGTCTACGACTCGGCGGAGGCGGCCGAGCGGGCGTTCACCGGTGAGGACGAGCGATTTGTCTACTCGCGCTACGGAAATCCGACGGTCGCGATGTTCCAGGAGCGGCTGCGTCTGCTCGACGGCGCCGAGGCGTGTTTCGCGACGGCCAGCGGCATGGCCGCGGTGTTCGTCGCGCTGGGTGCGCTGCTGAAGACCGGTGACCGACTGGTGGCGGCCCGCAGTCTGTTCGGGTCGTGCTTCGTGGTCTGCAACGAGATCCTGCCGCGGTGGGGTATCGAGACGGTCTTCGTCGACGGCGAGGACCTCGACCAGTGGGAGCAGGCGCTGTCGGTACCGACCGACGCGGTGTTCTTCGAGACCCCGTCGAACCCGATGCAGGTGCTCGTCGACGTGGAGAAGGTGTCGGAGATGGCGCATGCGGCCGGCGCAAAGGTGGTGCTGGACAACGTCTTCGCCACACCGCTCCTTCAGCGCGGCCTGGATCTCGGGGCCGACGTCATCGTCTACTCCGCGACCAAGCACATCGATGGCCAAGGCCGCGTGATGGGCGGCGCGGTCCTCGGCACCAAGGAGTACATCGACGGACCCGTGCAGACGCTGATGCGTCACACCGGCCCGGCCATGAGCCCGTTCAACGCGTGGACCCTGGTCAAGGGACTTGAGACCATGCAGCTGCGCCTCGACGCGTCGGTCGCTTCGGCGCTGCGGGTCGCCGAATTCCTGGAGCGCGACACCCGCGTCCGGTGGGTGAAATACCCGTTCCTGCAATCACATCCGCAGTACGACCTCGCGAAGTCGCAAATGGGTGGCGGTGGCACCGTGGTGACCTTCGAGCTCAACGACCGCTCCGGCGTCGACGGCAAGAAGCGCGCATTCGAGGTGCTCAACGGCCTGCACATCATCGACATCTCCAACAACCTCGGAGACTCGAAGTCGCTGATCACGCACCCGGCAACCACCACTCATCGTGCGATGGGACCGGAAGGGCGTGCGGCGATCGGGCTCGGCGACTCGGTGGTGCGACTGTCGGTCGGGCTCGAGGGCGCCGACGACCTCATCGAAGACCTCGACCGCGCGTTGGGCTGACGCTCGGGCCCCGGGCTCCGAAACTGCTCACGATTTCCGCCCTGGCGAGAGGCGTCGTCGACGATATGTCAACGGGTCGTCTGCCTCGGGCGGATTTCCGGTGCAGGTTTCGGGGGCGGATTTCAGAGGGCCAAGCCTGTGGCGCGATCAGCCGTAGTCACCGACACCGAGCGCGTTCAGAACGGTGCGCAGTTTGACGGCCGTCTCGTCCAGTTCGGCCTGCGGGTCGGAGTCGGCGACGATGCCGCCACCCGCCCAGGTGCGAAGGTGCCGGTGGTCGGCGGCCAGTTCGAGGCACCGGATGGTGACCATCCACTCGCCGTCGCCGTGCGCGTCGCACCAGCCGAGCGCGCCGGCGTAGAAGCCTCGATCACCTTCGATCTCCCGAATCATCTCTGCCGCAACATCACTCGGTGTGCCGCACACCGCTGGTGTCGGGCCGAGGAGTAGCGCGAGGTCGAGGGCGGTGGTCGCCGGGTCACGCAGTGTCGCACGGATCGGCGTGGCCAGATGCCACAATTCCCCGGTAGAACTGATCTCGGGTTCCGGCGGTGCGTCGACGTGGTCGCAGAGCTGGGCCAGTCGTTCGCGGATGTGGTCGACGACGAAGGCGTGCTCGGCGCGGTCCTTGGCAGACGCGGCGAGTCGCTCGGCGGCGGCGGCGTCTGCGGTCGGGTCGTCCGACCGCGGCGCCGACCCGGCATACGGATGACACGTGACCTCGCGACCGTGCTTGCGCAACAACATCTCTGGGCTTGCGCCGAGCAACCATGCGCCGGTGCCGAGGTCGACGGCGAATGCGTTGTGCCCGGCATTGCCGCCCGCGAACACCTCGACCAGCTCGCCAGGGTCTACCGGCGGATCGACCTCGAGGTCGACTCGTCGGGCCAACACCACCTTGTCGACCTCGCCGGCGACGATGCTCTTGATCGCGTTCGCGACCCGGTCGCGGTGTTCGGCGGCGTCCGGGTGAAAACTCTGGGCGACCACGGTCCGTGGCGTCGCGGGTCGACCGCCCAGCGGTGCGTCGTCGAAGTCGAGCCGGTTCGGTGCGACGAGGGCTACTGCGTCGTGTGGGTCGAAACCGATGGCCCCGGTCAGCGACCTGATCTGGCCCGATCGCAATGCGGCCGACGCGGCGTCGACCTCGGTGAATCGCCGCGCTACGCCGTGGGCGCGCACGGTGCCACGGGGTCGGGAGAGGACGAACACGGTCGGGTCGGTCGGCTGCACTCCCTCACGCTACCGAGTGAGTGCACCCCTATTTCCGCTCACGCTGAGTGAAAATTGACACCCCTGGGCCTCGTCGGTCACTCTTGGTGCAGGTCATGAGTGCCAGTGACAAGCCCCGGCTCGCTGGTCGGCAACCCTCCTCCGTTGGTGGGGTGCTCCGGGTGACGACCTGGCCGTTTTCGACGTGAACGCGGCAAGCACGGATTCCTAGGAGTATTTGCCATGACTGCTGTCCTTCCTGTCGCTCGCGAGACACGCTTCGACGTCGCTGCCGCGGCACCCGTCGTCGGCGCCGACACGTGCGTGCCCCTGATCACCGGCGAGAGCATTCGCTACGCGAACCTCGACTACGCCGCGAGTGCACCCGCGCTGACCTCGGTCGCCGACGCCGTGACGCGCTCGCTGTCTGAGTACGCCAGCGTCCACCGCGGTGCCGGCTACCTGTCGCAGCTCAGCACCACCCGCTACGAGGAGTCGCGCGAGACCGTGCGCCGATTCCTGCGGGGCCGCACCGACGACACCGTCGTGTTCACCCGCAACACCACCGACGCCATCAACCTGGCCGCGCATATCACCCCGGGCGACGTGGTGGTCCTCGACATCGAGCACCACGCGAACCTGCTGCCGTGGACCACGCCGCTCGATCCGGCCACTCGTGTGCGGGGTCGGGTGGTCGAGGCGTGCGACACCATCGCCGACACGCTGATAGCGCTCGAGGCCGAATTGGCGTCGAAACCCGCTGCACTGCTTGCCGTCACGGCCGCGTCGAATGTGACCGGAGAGGTGCTGCCGATTGGACGCCTCGCGTCGATCGCCCATCGTCACGGCGCGCGGATCCTGGTCGACGCCGCGCAACTGGTTGCGCACCAGCCGATCTCGATCGTCAGCCACGGCATCGACTATCTAGTCTTCTCCGGACACAAGACCTACGCGCCGTTCGGTGCGGGTGTGCTCATCGGGCGCCCGGACTGGTTCGACGCGGCAACGCCGTATCTCGCCGGCGGTGGTGCCACCCGCGACGTCTCCGCGGGTGGCGTCACCGCAACGTGGCACACCGGCCCGGCCCGCCACGAGGCGGGATCACCGAATGTGCTGGGCGCCATCGCGATCGCGGCAGCGTGTGACGCTTTGACCGAACTCGGCCCCGAAACGATAGGCCTGCACGACGAGACGCTCCGGGCCCGACTCGATGACGGCCTGGCCGCCATCGACGGCGTCACGCCGTTGCGCATCTTCGACGATTCGCGCAATCGGGTCGGCATCGCGGGTTTCGTCGTCGACGGGGTGCCGCCGCGCGTCGTCGCCGAATACCTGAGCGACCACCACGGCATCGGTGTGCGCGACGGAAAGTTCTGTGCCCATCCGCTTCTGAAGCGCTTGGGTCATCCCGAGGGTGCTGTTCGCGCGAGCTTCGGCTTGGGGACCACCACCGAAGACATCGATCGACTGCTCGACGCACTCACCGAATTCACAGGGGGACAACGGAAATGACCATCACCACGCCCGCCCGGTCCACTGTCAGCATCGGTCGTCCGGCGTTGCGAGTCGCCGTCGCGGGCGACGACGTGGCCCAGTCGCTGCCGATCGTCGTGCGGCGAGAGTTGTTACGGGAGGCCCAGCGTGCGCGTTCGCTGCTGCGATCCGGGACCCACGATCCCGCGAACTTCGCTGTGGCACTGGAGGTCGAGGTGGCCATAGCCCCGACGCCTGCGTCCGCGCGGGCCGCGGTCGCACACGCCGACGCCACGCGTGACGAGTCGGCGTCGGAGACCATCCGGTACGTCGGCACCGCCCACGGCCTGACCACACTGATCCGCGACATCTACGCCGCCGAGGTCGCCGACGCCGTGATCCTGGTGCCGATCGACGGGTCGGCGACCGCACGCCGGGTACGCGAACAGGTGTTGCCGTACTTCGCCGAGGAGCGTCGTCGGGTCGCGTGAGGGGTTCCGCTGTAGGCAATCTGTACCTGGGAGCGCCACCACGTGCACTGTGCAGCTGACGCGCCTCCCGCGTACAGATTTCCGACGGGGAGACGGAGCTCTCGGTGCTCAGGCCTCGCCACGTTCCCATTGTTCGATGAGCCGTGCCTGCGATTCGTCGGTGAGTGTGCCGTAGAGCTTGAACCGGGCCATCCCGCCGTCGGGGTAGATGTCCATGCGGGCCTCGGTCATGGGGCGGTCGAGGTCGAGGACGAAGCGGTGCCGGGTGTCGGGCTGGAGTTCGGTGCGGGGCAGCACCTCGAACCATTCGCCGTCGCCGTCGCGTCCGCGCACCATCGCCGACCCCGGCGCGTTGCCGAGGAAGTAGCTGGTGTCGAGTTCGACGAGACTCACCAGTCCCTGCCCGGCCAGGCGCACCTGCACCCAGTCGTTGCCCTCGTCGCGTCGACGAGAGGTCTCCCAGCCCTCACCCATGTGCCGCGCCCGGCCGGGCATCAGGAGGTTGTTGGGGGAGCTGTAGAACATGTTGGAGCAGGCCGTGATCAGGCCACCGTTCTCCAGCGCGGCCAGATCGAAGTGTCCATAACGGAAGAAGTGTGGGTCGGGCACACCCCGACCGTGCACTCGGAAACGTGCGACACCGCCGTCGGGATGCATGGTGAGCCGGACGTGGGTGAAGCGATTGGTGGCGTCGACCTTGAACGGGTTGCGCGTGTCACCGTCGACCGCCTGCTTCTCGACGATGGTCACCCACTCGGTGTCCTCGACCAGTTGCTCCGCCGACACCACGCCCTCGACCGCGGCCGCCTCGACGGAGATGAACGGCGGATAGTTGCCCTTGAACCACGAGGTGTCGACGACCACGCCGTACACCACGCCGGGCGCCCCGAGCCGGACGATCGCCTGGTCGACGCCGGTACGACGCCGACGACGTGTCTCCCAGCCGTCGTAGACCTGTCCTTTGTGGCCAAAGGTCGCCGGTTGGTACTGCGCAGGCGGTGTCTTGATGAGGTTCTGGCTCTCGGCGAACAGGTCGTCGTTGGTCCAGACCACCGCGCCGCCCAGGTCTCGAAGTGCCAGGTCGGGCATCGACGTGAAATGTGGGCGGGAACCTGACGGAATCGGCGGCGGCTGAGGGGTCACGGGTTCCGATCTTATAGAGGCATTTGCCTGGGCTGCCTCCCGAGCGCATACTTGCCACGCGCAACTAATTGCGGTCAGAAACTAGTTGCATCCGATAACGATTCGAGGAGGCCGAGATGCTCGACGACGCTCCCATCGACGAACTCTTCGACACCCTCGCCCGCTATCTGCGTATCCGCGACCGAGCCGTGCACACCACGTTCCGCACGCCCGACGGGGAGTTCGAGACAGCTGCGTACAAGGCCCTGTTCCATCTGGCGAGGCAGTCGATGCGGTCGCGGGAGGTCGCGGAATCCCTGCGCGCCGATCCGTCGACCGTCAGCCGATACGTCGCGCAACTCGTCGATCAGGGATTGATCCGCCGTGAGGCCGACCCCGACGACGGCCGCGCCACGCTCCTGGTCATCACCGACGCCGGACGCGACCGCGTGGACCTGATGCGGACGATGCGGCGCGATGCGATGAACAACGCCATGGGCGACTGGACCAACGACGAACTGCGGACCCTGGTGAGCCTGCTCGGCCGGTTTGTGGATGCCGCGGAGACGGCGATCGCCCCCGCACAGGACTGCACGGAAGAACGCCGATGAGCGAGCAAACCGAGACGGCCGGAGTCGGACTGACGCACCGCCAGATCCTGACGATCCTCGCCGGGCTCATGATGGGCATGTTCCTCGCCGCGCTCGACCAGACGATCGTGTCGACGGCCATCCGCACCATCGCCGACGATCTCCAGGGCTACGACCTGCAGGCCTGGGTGACCACCGCCTACCTGGTCACCTCGACCATCGTGACGCCGCTCTACGGCAAGCTCTCGGACCTGTACGGGCGCAAACCCTTCTTCCTGCTTGCCATCTCGATCTTCATCGTCGGATCGCTGTTGTGCAGCATGGCCACGTCGATGTACGAGCTGGCGGCCTTCCGGGCCCTGCAAGGTCTGGGTGCGGGTGGCCTGTTCACGTTGGCGCTCACCACGATCGGCGACATCGTGCCGCCGCGCGAACGGGCCAAGTACCAGGGCTACTTCCTCGCCGTGTTCGGCACGTCGAGCGTGCTGGGTCCGGTGCTCGGCGGGTTCTTCGCCGGTCAGTCGGAGATCCTGTGGGTATCCGGCTGGCGTTGGGTGTTCCTGGTCAACGTGCCGATCGGCATCATCGCGCTCGGTGTGGTCTACAAGGTGCTCAACTACGACCAGCAGAAGGGCACCGGTGGGCGCACCGACTATTGGGGCGCAACAGCGCTCGCGGTCGCCGTCGCACCGCTGCTCATCGTCGCCGAACAGGGTCGTGAGTGGGGTTGGACGTCGGGCCTGGCGTTCCTCTGCTACGGCATCGGAGCGGCCGGCGTCGCGGCGTTCATCTGGATCGAACACACCATGGGCGACGACGCGCTGATTCCGTTGCGCGTGTTCAACAATCGGGTGTTCACCCAAGGCGTCATGATCTCGGTGGTGGTCGGCGCGGTGATGTTCGGCGGTATCTCCATGCTGCCGCAGTACTTCCAGGTCCTGCGCGGATCGAGCCCGATGGTGGCCGGACTGCAGATGCTGCCGATGGTGCTCGGCCTGATGACCGGCTCGATCATCTCCGGCCAATTGATCTCGCGGACAGGCCGTTACAAGATCTTCCCGATCATCGGTTCGATCATGATCACCGTGATGACCTTCCTGCTGCACACCGTCGGCGTCGACACCCCGATCGCGATCGTGATGGCCTATGCCTTTGGCCTCGGGTTCGGGTTGGGCAACATGATGCAACCCATCATGCTGGCCATGCAGAACATCTTGGCGCCCAAGGACATGGGCATGGCCACCGGGACGGCAACCTTCTTCCGTCAGATCGGCGGCACGCTGGGCGTCGCGGTGTTCTTCTCGATGCTGTTCTCCCTCATGGGGCCCAACATCAAGGACGAAATGGTCACCGCCGCACAGACTCCCGAGTACCGGGCGGCCGTCGTCGAAGCCGCCGAGAGCGACGACCCGCAGGTCAGCGGGTTCGCGAAGTCGTTGATCGCTGCGTCGGAGAATCCTGGTGCGTCATCGTCGTCGGAGAGCGTCATGTCGGACACGTCGGTGATCGAGAAACTGCCACCCGAACTCGGCGACCCGATCAAACGCGGCTTCGCCGATTCGATGGACACGGTGTTCCTGGCCGTCTCGATCATGTCGATCCTGGCTGTCATCGGCACCATCACCTGGCGCGAGCTACCGCTGCGATCGGGGAAGCCGATCGGACGACCGGAATCGGCGCCCGCCGCGGGGTAGGTCGAGACGCTCAGCCGCGCGACGGCTCGTTGGCCTGCTCGGCGTGCTCGGCGAGACGGTCGATGGCCTCTTGGGCAACCTTCTCGGCCTCGGCCCTGCCGACCCAGCCGCCCGGCTGAACCTCTTTGCCGGGTTCGAGGTCCTTGTAGTGCTCGAAGAAGTGGGAGATCGGGCCGAGCTCGTACTCGGAGACGTCGTTGATGTCCTGGATGTGATCCCAGCGGACGTCGCCCGCAGGGACGCACAGCAGCTTGTCGTCGCCGCCGGCCTCGTCGGTCATCGTGTACATGCCGACGATGCGCGCCCGCACGATGATGCCGGGGAACACGGACTCGGGGAGCAGCACCATCGCGTCGAGCGGGTCACCGTCCTCGCCGAGGGTGTTGTCGATGTACCCGTAGTCGGCGGGGTAGCCCATCGAGGTGTACAGGTACCGGTCGAGGTAGACCTTGCCGGTCTCGTGGTCGACCTCGTACTTGTTGCGGCCACCCTTGGGGATCTCGATGGTCACATCGAATTCCACGGTTCCTCCTGGCAGTCTTGATCGTGATTGATTCGGCGTCCGACGTGCTCGAGCGGGCGCGCGCGGGCTCAACGATACTGTTAGACCCAACGCACCGTTGCACCGACCGCACCGTCACCGACCCGGAGGTTCCGTGGGCGCACCCGCCAATCCGACTCCTCGCGCCAGGCGTCGTCGGCCGCTGCTGTGGACGCTGATCACGGTGTTGATCCTGGCGATCATCGCCGCCGCGACCGTCGTCGTCGCACTGAAGCTCGACGAGGACACGGAAGAACCGCTGCCCGCGGGCATCCCTCCGCAACCGGCGTTGATCGTGCCGAATCCGCAGGTCAAGCCCGTTTCGGCGACCGCTCCGATGCCTACTTCGGCCGGGGTGTCCCGGGAGATCGCCGGCGAGCTGCGCGACCCGGCGCTGGGTGTGCTGACCGGCCAGATCAGCGACGCCATCACCGGTCAGGTGCTGTGGACGCGCAACGCCGACGACCCGCGTATCCCGGCGTCGAACGACAAGGTGCTCACCGCCGCCGCGGTGCTGCTGGGGATGCCGCACGACCTGCGGCTGACCACCACCGTCGTCCTCGGACCCGGCGGCGAACTGATCCTGAAGGGCGCGGGCGACCCGACACTGTCGGCGCAGCCCGTCGGCGCCGACACCTTCTACACCGACCCCGGACGCATCGCCGACCTCGCCGCGCAGATCAAACGCTCCGGCGTGCCGGTGACGTCGGTGGCCATCGACCAGAGCGCGTTCTCTGGGCCGTCGATGGATTCCACCTGGGATCGCCGCGACATCGCGGGCGGCGACATCGCGCCGATCGAACCCCTGATGGTCGACGGCGCGCGCCTCGAACCGCTCGACGAGTACTCGCCGCGCACCCCCACTCCGGGTCTGGCCGCGGGTCGGGCGCTGGCCGATGCGCTGGGAGTCCAGGGTCGGGTCACGCAGACCACCGCCCCCGCGAACGGTCGGGTCGTCGCGTCGGTCCAGTCGGCGCCGCTGGTCACGCGGGTCAACGACATGCTGCGCTACAGCGACAACGTGCTGGCCGAGACGCTGTCCATCGAACTCTCCGTGCACCAGGGCGGACCGCCCACGCTCGCGGCGGGCGTCGACGCGATCGAGAAGACCTTGCAGCAGACCTTCGGCGCGCAATGGGCCGGGACCACGTTGCGTGACGCGTCGGGCATCTCCTACGCCAACCGGGTGCCCGCCGAACTCCTCGACGCGGTGATGACTGCAGCAAGTGGGCCCGCGCAACCGGCGATGCGACCGATGCTCGACGGATTGCCGATCGCGGCGGGCATCGCGGGCACCCTCGCCGACCGCTTCGACCCGACGACCAACCCGGGCGCCGGCTGGGTGCGCGCCAAGACCGGAACCCTGACCGGGGTCAGTTCGTTGACCGGGATAGTGCAGACCATCGACGGCCGTGTGCTGTCGTTCGCCCTGATGTCGGGCGGGACGTCTCCGGCCGACGCCCGGCCGGCGTTGGATGCGGTCGTCGGACAACTGAGGGAGTGTGGCTGTCGATGAGTGAGTCCGTGGTTGATCAAGCCGTGTACGAATCGGAGCCGGTGGGTGCCCGGATCGATTGGGGGTTCGCGTCATCGACGGCCAAACGGCTGACCCGGCCCGGCCCCAAGACCACCGCCTACACCCGCGACGCCGCCTACGCCGAACTCGACGACGCGGCCCGGCGTGCCGAGGGACCGGTGCGGGAGGTCACCGGCCTGGCCGACGGCCTGCCCATCCCGACCGCGCGCATCCTCGACCGCAAGGGCTGGATCGACGCGGCGTCGTTGTCGATGCGCAGCATGTTGGGTGCGGATGACGCTGAGCTCGACGACGGGATTCTTGCCGGCGCGACGGCGAAGATCGGCGGCCTGCAGGCCGGTGGTCTGCTCGCGTTCCTGTCGACGGCGATCCTGGGCCAGTACGACCCGTTCACCGTCGGCAGCGGCGGTGAATCCGATCCCGGTGTGCTGATGCTGGTGGCGCCCAACATCATCGCGGTTGAGAGGACGCTGAAAGTGGTGCCGTCGGATTTCCGGCTGTGGGTGTGTCTGCACGAGGTGACCCACCGCGTGCAGTTCTCCGCGAACCCGTGGCTGCGTAACTACATGCAGGACAACATCGAGATCCTCACCACCGATGCCGGTGAGTCGGCAACCGAGGTTGTTTCGCGACTCACCAAGTCACTCAAGAGCGATCAGCCGCGTGAGAAGGGTGTCCTCGGTGCGATGCAGTTGCTGCAGACGCCCGAACAATACGACGCGTTCCGCCGAATGATGGTGCTCGGCACCCTGCTCGAGGGGCACGCCGACCACGTCATGGATGCGGTCGGACCTGCACAGGTGCCGACGGTCGAAAGCATCCGCGCGGCATTCGACAAGCGGCGCACCGCCCCACGAAATCCGGTTCAGCGCATCATCCGCGCCCTCATCGGCATGGATGCCAAACTGGCCCAATACATTCGGGGCAAGGCCTTCGTCGACGCGGTGGTCGGCGAGGTGGGCATGGAGCGGTTCAACACAATTTGGACGTCGCCGGAGACCATGCCGCTGCCCGAGGAGATCGACGAGCCGTCGGCATGGATTCGGCGCGTGCTGTAACCCGCGCGATCGCCGACTTCGCCGCGGTGCATCTGCGCGGAGTGACTCGCGTGTGCGTCGGGTTGTCGGGCGGGCCGGATTCGCTTGCGCTGACGGCAGGTTCGGTGCGGGCGGGGCTGTCGGTGACGGCGCTCGTCGTCGACCATGGTCTGCAACTCGGTTCGGCCGATGTCGCCGACGCGGCGGCCGACGAAGCCCGTGGGCTGGGTGCGGATGCCATGGTGCTGCCGGTGACGGTCGGCGTCGACGGCGGTCTCGAGGCGGCTGCGCGGGCGGCGCGATACGCGGCGCTCGACGCCGCGCGTGGTGGTGCCCCGGTTCTGTTGGGCCACACCATGGACGACCAGGCCGAGACGGTGCTGCTCGGGCTGGGTCGAGGTTCCGGCGCTCGCTCGATCGCGGGTATGCGCGCGTGGTCGGCGCCGTGGGGTCGGCCGCTGCTGGGTGTGCGACGGTCTACGACGCTCGCTTTGTGCACCGAGTTGGGGCTGGCACCCCATACCGATCCGCACAACCGCGATCCGCGATTCACCCGCGTTCGGCTCCGTGGCGAGGTGCTGCCGCTGCTCGAGGACGTGCTCAAAGGCGGTGTGGCCGAATCATTGTCGAGGACAGCGTCGGCGTTGCAGGCCGATAACGATGCTCTCGATGGTTACGCGGAGGAACTCGCCGGGCGCGCCGCGACCGACACGGGTCTCGCGGTTGCTCTGCTTGCCGACGCGCCAGATGCCGTGCGCACCCGCGTGATCCGACGGTGGCTGCTCGGCGTCGGCGCCACCGAGCCGACCGCTCGGGTCATCGGTGCAGTCGACGAACTGGTGATGCGATGGCGAGGCCAGGGTGGCGTCGCCATCGGGGGTGACGGCGCCGTGCGACTCGAGGTGGCTCGGGTCGGTGAGGTGATCGGTGTGGAGCGCACGCCTCGCTGATCCGAAGGGCTCGGTGGCCGACCCTGTGAACTGCGGAAACACGCAAGTACCTGCCCGCAAAATCTAGGGGAAGAAGTTTCTTCCCCGGGGTTCGTAGTCGTCCGCGAGAATTTTCTGGGGGAGGACTCCAAGGGTAGGGGAGGAAGTTTCGTCCCCTAGATTTTGTGGGCGCATGGGCCTGGGCGTCACGTTCCGTGGAACGCGACGGCCGACGACCGGTGACTGAGATCGGGCCCGTCAGCGTCCGCTTCCGGGACATGCCCGGATGACCACCGTCAGGGGCCCGATCCTGGCCGCCGGTTCGGCCCTCTTCCCGCTTCCACGATCGACGACGACGACGTCGGCCGGTGGGGTAGGGGCTCTTGAATCCCGAATCGCCGTTACCGTACTGTCACTTAGGTACATCCAGCCGTGTCGGTGGACGCTGCTGACCGCCAAGCTCGTCGTCTTCGGGGTGCTCGGGGCCGCCACCACCGCGGTGGCCGTCGCGGTGACCAACAGCGTGCTCCCACGACTCTCGCCGAACACATGGTCCGAGGTGTCGCTGTTCACCTCGGAGGGCATCCGGTTCTTGTGGGCGATCCCGCTCTACACCGTGCTGCTGATCGCGTTGGGCCTCGGACTCGTGGCGCTGATCCGCCACACCTACCTGGTCATCGCGTTGGTGCTGTTCGTCAAACTGGGCACCGAGGCGTTCCTGCTGCTCGCCGACATCGACCTCGGCGATGCCTTTCGGCACTACTCGCCGTTCATCAATGCTGAATCCAGCACCGGGCAGCTGCAGGGGATGCCCGAGGGGATCTGGGGCGTCAACATCGCGATCCTCTATTACGCGGTGTTCTTCTTGGCGGTGTTCGGCCTCGGCCTGTGGCGGGCGTCGCGGGTGAGTCGGACGTGAGGCGGTTCACCGTACATGGCACCCTTGAACCGTGCACAGCACCGATCCTTACAGCGATGACATCGAAGCCGTTCTGATCACCGAGGATCAGATACGGGCGCGAACGGCCGAGCTCGCCGCATCGATAGGTTCCCGGTATGCCGACATCGACGAGGATCTCGTCCTGATCGGAGTTCTCAAGGGCGCCATCATGTTCATGACCGACTTCGCTCTGGCCCTGCCGATCCCGTCGCAGATGGAGTTCATGGCGGTGTCGAGCTACGGGTCGTCGACGTCATCGTCGGGTGTGGTCCGCATCCTCAAGGACCTCGACCGCGACATCGAGGGCCGTGACGTGCTGATCGTCGAGGACATCATCGACTCGGGCCTCACGTTGTCGTGGCTGATGAAGAACCTGGCGACCCGCTCACCGCGCAGCCTCGAGGTGTGCACGTTGCTGCGCAAACCCGAGGCGGTGCGCTCACCGGTCCGCGTCGCGGAGGTGGGCTTCGACATCCCCAACGAGTTCGTCGTCGGCTACGGCCTCGACTACGCCGAGCGCTACCGCGACCTGCCCTACATCGGCCGGCTCAAGCCGTCGGTCTACACGCACTGAATAGCGGGGTAGGGAACGGTTTCACCAGCGTGATCGTTGACCGGTAGCCTCTATGTGTACCTACCGTGGGAAGGACATGGGAACGGTCGCGGGCCCCAACCGGCGAGCCCGACCCCACCAACACGCATGAACCGTAAGTCAGTCTTCCGAAACCTGGCCATTCTGGCGCTAGTACTGCTCGCCCTGTGGGGCTGGAGCGTGCTGCGCGATTCGGACCGGGAGTACACGGGCGTCGACACCTCAGTCGCGCTCACCCAGCTCGATCAGAAAAACGCCAAGTTCGTCAGCATCGACGACCGCGAGCAGCAACTGCGGATCGAGCTCAACAAGTCGATCAAGCACGACGACAAAGACGTCGACAAGATCAGCGCCAAGTACCCGGCACAAGCGGGCGACCAGATCTTCGACCAGGTCAAGGCCACCGGCGCGCCGTACACCACCAACGTCAACGAACAGTCGGTGCTCTGGCAGATCCTGCTGTTCGCCCTGCCGATGATCCTGCTGTTCGGTCTGTTCTTCTTCGTCATGAACCGCATGCAAGGCGGTGGTCGCGGCGGCGTGATGGGCTTCGGCAAGTCCCGCGCCAAGCAGCTCACCAAGGACATGCCGAAGACGACCTTCGCCGACGTCGCCGGCGCCGACGAGGCGGTCGAAGAACTCTACGAGATCAAGGACTTCCTGCAGAACCCGGCGCGCTATCAGGCGCTGGGCGCGAAGATCCCCAAGGGCGTGCTGCTGTTCGGTCCGCCCGGTACCGGTAAGACGCTGCTCGCGCGGGCCGTCGCCGGGGAGGCCGGGGTTCCGTTCTTCACGATCTCCGGTTCGGACTTCGTCGAGATGTTCGTCGGTGTCGGCGCATCGCGTGTGCGCGACCTGTTCGAGCAGGCCAAGCAGAACAGTCCGTGCATCATCTTCGTCGACGAGATCGACGCGGTCGGGCGTCAGCGTGGCGCCGGACTCGGCGGTGGCCACGACGAACGCGAGCAGACGCTCAACCAGCTGCTGGTGGAGATGGACGGCTTCGGTGACCGGTCGGGCATCATCCTGATCGCCGCGACCAACCGTCCCGACATCCTCGACCCCGCACTGCTGCGCCCCGGCCGCTTCGACCGGCAGATCCCCGTCGGCAACCCCGACATGGCCGGCCGCAAGGCGATCCTGCGTGTACACGCCAAGGGCAAGCCGATCGACCCCGACGCCGACCTCGACGGCTTGGCCAAGCGGACCCCCGGCATGTCCGGCGCCGACCTGGCCAACGTCGTCAACGAGGCGGCGCTGCTCACTGCGCGCGAAAACAAGCAGACGATCACCGCGGAGGCGCTCGAAGAGGCGGTCGACCGGGTGATCGGGGGCCCGCGCCGCAAGAGCCACGTCATCAGCGAACACGAGAAGAAGGTCGTCGCCTACCACGAGGGCGGACACACCCTCGCGGCCTGGGCGATGCCCGACCTCGACCCCATCTACAAGGTCACCATCCTGGCCCGCGGACGGACCGGCGGCCACGCCCTGGCCGTGCCCGAGCAGGACAAGGACCTGATGACGCGGTCGGAGATGATTGCGCGTCTGGTGATGGCGATGGGGGGTCGCGCCGCGGAGGAACTCGTCTTCCACGAGCCGACGACGGGCGCGTCGTCCGACATCGACCAGGCGACCAAGATCGCGCGTGCGATGGTCACCGAATACGGCATGTCCGCAAAGCTGGGCGCGGTGCGCTACGGCCAGGATCAGGGCGATCCGTTCCTCGGACGGTCGATGGGGTCGCACACCGACTACTCGGCCGAGATCGCCGGCGAGATCGACGACGAGGTTCGTCGCCTCATCGAGGCCGCGCACACCGAGGCATGGGCGATCCTCTCGGAGTACCGCGACACCCTCGACGTGCTGGCCACCGAGTTGCTGGAGAAGGAGACGCTCACCCGCAAGGATCTCGAGAAGATCTTCTCCGACGTCGAAAAGCGTCCGCGGATCACCGCGTTCAACGAGTTCGGTGAGCGCACCCCGAGCGACAAGCCGCCGGTGAAGACACCGGGAGAACTGGCGATCGAGCGCGGCGAGCCGTGGCCGCCGGAACCCGAGCCGGTGCCCGAGCCCGTCGGTGCGGCGGGGTACCCGGGTGGTCCCCAGGTGCCCGGGCAGATCCCGTCCTATCCGCCGGGAACTCCGGGACAGGCGTATCCGGGACAGCACGGACAGGGCACGCCCTACCCCCAGTACCCGAATCCTCAGTATCCGGCACCGAACTACCCGAACCCCCAATATCCCAATCCGCAGTACCCGAACCCCCAATATCCGAACCCGCAGTACCCGGCTCCGCCGGAGCACGCAGGCGGGGGCACGCGTCCCGACTATGGCGCGCCGCGGGATTGGTCGGCACCGGGCTGGCCGCCCCAAAACTCGACGCCACCGGACCCGACGCCGGGCCGGCCGCCAGAGATCAACGGCACCGGGCACGGCAGCGGTGACACCAACGGCACCAACGGCAGCGGAACCAACGGCAGCGGGCCAGGTCAGGGGACATGACGATCAGCGAACGCCACGACGCCGAGTTCGACACCGACTCCGATGTCCCCGGAACCGGCTTCGACCAGGCACGTGCAGAGGCAGCGGTCCGCGAGTTGTTGATCGCGGTGGGGGAGGACCCGGAGCGAGAAGGGTTGCGGCGCACGCCAACCCGCGTCGCCAACGCGTACCGGGAGATGTTCGCCGGGTTGTACACCAACCCCGACGAGGTGCTCGCCACGACCTTCGACGAGGACCACGACGAACTCGTCCTCGTCAAGGACATCCCGATGTACTCGACCTGCGAACACCACCTCGTGTCGTTCCATGGCGTCGCGCACGTCGGTTACATCCCGGGCGTCAGCGGGCAGGTGACCGGGTTGTCGAAGCTCGCTCGGCTCGTCGACCTGTACGCCAAACGGCCGCAGGTGCAGGAACGGTTGACCAGTCAGATCGCCGACGCGATCGTGCGCAAGCTCGATCCGCGCGGGGTGATCGTGGTGATCGAGGCCGAACACCTGTGCATGGCGATGCGCGGTATCCGCAAACCCGGCGCGACGACCACGACTTCCGCGGTCCGAGGCCTGTTCAAGACCAGCGCGGTCTCCCGCGGCGAAGCGCTCGACCTGATCACGCGGTGACCGCGTCTGCGCGCTGCCTCGTCATGGGGGTCATCAACGTCACCGCCGACTCGTTCTCCGACGGTGGCCGCTACCTCGACGCCGATGCGGCGGTCGCGCACGGACTCGAACTCGTGGCACAGGGCGCCGACCTCATCGATGTCGGCGGTGAATCGACGCGGCCCGGTGCGATTCGGGTCGACCCGGACCTCGAGGCGGCGCGGGTGACACCGGTGATCGCTGCGCTCGCCGAGCAGGGTGCGCGCATCTCGGTCGACACC
>NZ_JBEXMX010000083.1:0-23142 GCF_040610755.1 Gordonia sp. NPDC003585
GGCCGCCGGCGGCACCACCGACGATGGGCCGGGAGTCGCCATATTCGGTGTCGACGACGTCGCCGATCACCACGGTCACGTTGTCCGGACCACCGCCGCGGAGTGCGAGCTCGATGAGGCGGTCGGCGCATTCGCGGGGGTCGGCGATGGAACCCAGTGTCTCCCCGAGGGTTTCCTCGGTCACGACGTCGGACAGGCCGTCGCTGCACAGCAGGTAGCGATCCCCGGCACGGGCCTCGCGCACGGTCAGTGTGGGTTCCACCTCGGTGCCGGTGAGGGCGCGCATGATCAGCGAACGCTGGGGATGGGTGTGCGCCTGTTCGGCCGTGATGCGACCCTCGTCGACCAGGGTCTGGACAAAGGTGTCGTCGCGGGTGATCTGGGTGATCTCGCCGTCGCGATACATGTATCCGCGCGAATCACCGATGTGGCACAACCCAATTCGACTTCCGGCGAACAGGATTGCGGTGAGCGTGGTGCCCATGCCCTCGAGTTCGGGCGACTGCTCCACCTGCGCGGCGATCGCCTCGTTGCCGGCATGGGTGGCGCGGTCGAGCGCGCTGAGGAGGTCGCCGCCGGGTTCGTCGGCGTCGAGGGAGCTGAGCGCCTCGATGACGAGTTGGCTGGCCACCTCGCCGGCCGCGTGCCCGCCCATGCCGTCGGCGAGGGCGAGCAGGCGAGGACCGGCGTACGCCGAATCCTCGTTGTTGGACCGGACCAGGCCACGGTCGCTTCGGGTGAAATAGCGCAGGACAAGGGTCACGGGCGCAACTCGATCACGGTCTTGCCGATCCGTATCGGCGTGCTGATCGGGACCTTGACCGGCGTCGTCACCTTGGTGCGGTCGAGGTAGGTGCCGTTCGTCGACCCGAGATCCTCGATGTACCAGTCGTCGCCGCGGCGCGAGAGCCTCGCGTGGCGTTCTGACGCGTAGTCGTCGGTGAGAACAAGGGTCGAGTCGTCGGCGCGGCCCATGAGGACGGGCTGGCTGCCGAGGCTGATGCGGGTGTTCGCGAGCGCGCCGTGGGTGACGACGAGGTGTCGGGCCGATCCGCGCTGCGCGGGGCTGCGTCGTCGCTTGTCGCTACCGGCATAGCGGGGGAGTCGGAGGCCGCCTGCGCTGGCGATGTCGGTGCGCAGGGTCCGGATCACGGCGAACACGAACAGCCACAGCAGCAGCAGGAACCCGATGCGGGTCAGCTGCAGCACCAAGCCCTGCATCTTTCGTTCACCTCCAGCGCCATCACACGTCCGGTCTGTTCGCTCCGCCCCCTGGCGCCAGTCGAATCAGCAGACCCGACTGCATCTTATGGGCAGATCGCTCAAACTCCGTCATTCGGATATGACAGTTCAGTATCAACCGTGACCGCCGTGCCGTGCGGCACTTCGGTCGGCTCGTCGCGGTAACCACCGCTCCCTGAGGTGCGAGGAGCGCATTCCCCTCCGCTCCCTGAGGTGCGAGGAGCGCCGGCCCCACCGCTCCCTGAGGTGCGAGGAGCGCTAGCGACGAGCCTCGAAGGGCCGGTGAGACGACCTCGCGACCCACCAACCGTCGTAGCTGCTACTGGAAGCGAACCGTGATGTCGGAATGGCCCACCCGGATGCGGTCACCGTCGGCGAGTTCCCAGCTGTTGACCGCGACGTCGTTGACGGTGGTGCCGTTCGTCGAGTTGAGGTCGGTCAGCATCGCGGTGTTGCCGTCCCAGCGGATCTCGACGTGGCGACGCGAGACGCCGGTGTCGGGGAGGCGGAACTGCGCGTCCTGACCACGTCCGATGACGTTGGAACCCTCGTGCAGCTGGAAGGTGCGGTTGCTGCCGTCCTCGAGGAGCAGGGTGATCGACGTCGGCGCATAGCCGGCCGGTGCGCGACCGTAGGCCTCATGCGGCTGCTGATAGTCGTAGCCGGGCTGCTGGCCGTAGGCAGGCTGCTGGCCGTAGGCCTGGTCGTACCCGGGCTGCTGTCCGTAACCCTGGTCGTATCCGGGCTGCTGGCCATAGCCCTGGTCGTACCCGGGCTGCTGTCCGTAACCCTGGTCATATCCGGGTTGCTGGCCATAGCCCTGGTCGTATCCCGGCTGCTGTCCGTAGCCGGGCTGGGCGCCGTAGCCCTGCTCGTAGCCGGGCTGCTGGCCCTGCTCGTATCCCTGCTGTCCGTAGCCGGGCTGCTGTCCGTACTGGTCGTAACCGGGCTGGCCGTACTGGTCGTATCCCTGCTGTCCGTACTGGTCGTATCCGCCCTGTTGGTAGTCGTAGCCACCCTGCTGGCCGTACGCGGGATCGGCGCCCCTGCGCTGGTCGTATCCGGGGTTGTGCGTCATCTCTGGGGCTCCTACTGGTTGTGGGGCATTTTCTTGTGGTCTGTTCGCTTGCACTGGGGGAGGTCCCGCCGGCGGCGGTGGCACCGGACGCGGCGCCGCATCCGGGTTAACGGTGCCCCGTGCCCGGAAAATCCCCGTGTGCAAGGACGGCGATTGGTCGAACTCTACGACGACTTTGCCGTAGGTCTGCCATCCATTGTCTTTGATGAAGTTTTCCAAATGCTTCGAGAATGTCTTGCGATTCAGCTCATATTCGGCCGCGATCTGGTGGTGATCGGTGGGACTGAACAACAAGGTGTAGCTATTTGCCGCGAGTACGGTGCCGTCACCGACGTCCCGTACGGACTCCTGAGCTTCCCGCTGCAACCCGTTCTCAATCTCCTGCGGGGCCACTTGACCACCGAAAACGCGCGCAAAGCTGTCGTCAACCGCACCTTCGAGCTTGCGTTCGATCCGTTGCAGGATCCCCACCCGTGACCTCCTTTCGCGGCATATGAGCGTGTCGCCGTGCATCTGGCCTTGATTGATGATAGCGACAAGTGCAAACAATCGTGCCATCAAGACAACTGGTGCACCGTGTGTAACATCCGCAACAGCTTCTTCGCCAACTCACCATTCAGCCGTTCGACGCTCTTCCCCTGCTGATTTCAGTAGACGAGGCGTCCGTTCTTGCTGGTTGAGCGGGAGGCTCTGAACTGCGAGCTGCTCCTTCATTGCTGGTTGAGCGGGAGGCTCTGAACTGCGAGCTGCTCCTTCATTGCTGGTTGAGCGGCGACGGCTGCCCGACCGCGAGCCGTCCCTTCTTGCTGGTTGAGCGGCGACGTGCGAGCGTAGCGAGCTCGACGCCTGTCGAAACCCCGGCGAGCCGACAGTGTCAGCAACCAGCTGGCCAACGCGCACACCAACCACCCCCGACATCCAGTTTGGAATCGCGACCAACCGGCTGTTATCGTTCTCGGGTCCGTTGGTCTCCCAGGCCGACGAACATGCCCGCCGAGCAATCGGCGGCCACGGGCGAGTGGCGGAATGGCAGACGCGCTGGCTTCAGGTGCCAGTGTCCTTCGGGACGTGGGGGTTCAAGTCCCCCTTCGCCCACCACGGAGCAGTTCAGCTCAAAGCGGTACATGAGGTCAGGTTGCGGAAATGCGGCCTGACCTTTTGTTATTTCGGGAGTTACGGCGAGTTCTGGAGGATTGCCCTTGATCGGGGACCCTGCCGGGCAGCGTCCCCGGTGAACCTCCTCCACTCGATTCAGTCGTGCTCGCATTCAAGGCGCGTGTGGCTGCAAACGCGATTCCGAGCTAAGACTCGCTCAGAGGGCGTGTGTCGACGAAGTGAGCGCCGTGAGCACGTCGGAGTCCGACGAATTCACCGCCGTGGTTGCGGGTCCTCCCGGGCGTCCACGACGACGTTGTCCGTCAGGTGGTCGACGCCTAGACGGACCCACTCGCACATCGCGTTGAAGTCGTCCCATGAGATCGGCTCGGCCGAGTTGCGTTCGGCCATCATGCGCAGCACCGCATCCCGGTCCAGACTCCAAAGCTCGCAGAGGCGATCCGCCGCAGCGACGCACACATCCATCGCGAAGCAGAAGTTGCGGAGCGTCGCGCACCACGTGTAGTTCGTGCCCTTCTGCTCCTGGATCACCTCCAGCGTCAGCCACGTAGCGTTGCCGTGCGTGGGCCTGCTTAGCTCGTCGTAGGCCAGCGCGTGCGGGAAGTGCCTCTCGATCAGTGTGCGGTTGCTGCCGGCAGTCTGGCGCGGGACGTCGGAGAAGGTCGATCCCGTCCTCGCGCGCCACCTTTGCCAATCGTCGATCAGCTTCTTCGCGCCCATGTCGTTCGACGACTTGTACTCCTGCAGGCTGGACTTGAACAGCTCGTGGGTTCTCAGCACCCGCTGCTTCCAATCGATCGCGGGGTCTGACAGATACATCGCCTTCGACGAGTGTTCGGCGGCCGTCCGCGCCAGCGCAGCGGAGCCGATGTGCATCGGATGGTCCTTGCGGATCAGCTCGCTGCACGAGGACAGCGCGTCGCCGCACGAGATGACGTAGAACTTCGCCAGGCGGTGCGCGGTGAGCAGTGGCCCCTCCACGTCCGCCTTGCTGCCTACCTCGGCGTCGATCGCGTCGATCGACTCCTCTCCAGGCTCCTGGTAGGCCGTCGAGAAGTACGCCGATCCCAGAGCGAACTGAGCCACCGCATTTCCCCACAGCGTCGCCCGCTCTGCGAACTGGCGGATTCCGTCGAGTGTGTGGGGGAAGTCCTGATCGACCATCTAGTGAGCATACGAACGACCACCGACGGGCCGGCCCACGCATCAGCGCGCCCCTGGGTTAACTGCTGCGAACGCGTTCAAGAGTGGCCGGGCTGGTTCCCAATTCGGTGCGAGTTGGGCCAAAGATCAACCTGTAACCCCCGAGGCCACAAGCACTCTCAGGCCGCGGGCGATACCCGCACCGAGATCGTTGGTTATAGGCGATGGTCCTGGGGGTTCTGTGGGTGCGACAGGCCTTTCCAAAAATCGGCGTGTTGCTTGTGGGCTTCCACCAGCTTCGGAAGCATATGCAATCCGGCCTTGCCGCGGTCGACGATGTCATCGAGCGAGGCGATGACGTCGAGTGCTGATCTGGGCTCGAACTGCCCAGCGATACGCTTGGCCTTGACTCGGACGTTGTTGGGGGTGGGCCCGGCATCGATGATCGAGTGGTTCCAGATTCGGCTGTGATGGGCGCACCGGTTGCGCATGTAGACCAACGCCCGGACTCGGTACGCGAAACCGGCCTTGGCGACGCCGAGGCTGGTTGCTACCGCGTCTGCCAGGGAGCCCTGCGCGCCTCGTTCGATGCACTTCGACAGCGTCCCGAACGACCAGGCCTCGACGGCCGACCACACGGGTAGCTCGCCGAAGTCGGGCATTCGATCGCCGGGGACGGCATACCGCAGGATATGGCGTTCCCGGCTCCGCTCGATGTCTCGCAGGCAGGACTCGACCGTTGGTTCGGAGCTACTGGCATCCGAGTAGAACTCGGCCTGCAAGTAGTGCCCGCATGGCCCATGGTCGTTGGCGATGACGTGCGCCGTGTGGGTGCGGAGGAGCAGTTCGGCTGTTGTGAGCTGCTCGGTGGGTGCTGAGCGCAAAACTTGGTCGGCGTCATAGAGAGCTCGGACCTGGCTGAGCGTGGTGCCGGGGACGAAGTTGTCGTCGCCATGGTGCGGCGCAATCTGGAAGTACCGCATGTAGCCCGAGAACCGGTAGTAGTTGTGAACAGACAGGAACTCTGCGCATTTACGCTCATCGTCGATGTCGAGTCCGCGGCCGACAAGCAGGCTGACCTGTTCGTCCCACGACAACGACGGCTTCACTGCCTACCTCGGAAAGAAAAGGCCCCTGCCATTTGAGCATCGCTGAGAGGCTTGGGAGGGGGTCGATTGCCACCAACGTAGCACCGCCGTCCGACAGTTGCCAATCCGGCTGCGGACCGGAGAAGACGGCCATTCGACAGCGCGGCAAATGAAACTGCCACGCTTACCCTTGGCCCCGGACGCCGCGCAGACATTGGCGGCTTCAAGGCAACCCGTCGACGATCTTCATCGTCTCGACGGCGACAGTGGTGACCTTGCGGATCAGGTCGACGATGTACGTCGGGTCGTCGTGCTCGTCGCACCAATCGTTGGGGTCGTTGACAATCTTGGACGCCTCGTCGGTCTTGACGCGATAGCGGTCGATGATCCAGCCGAGCGCTGTCTTTGAGCCGAGGAGGTAGCGTTCGGCCTCTTCCGGGATGCCGGAGATGGTCACGTACGGGTTGTAGACGATTGTGGAGTGGTCAGTCTTGGAGCCCCACTTCATCTTCTGGACGCGCCAGGTCTTGGGATCACCCGGGTCGTGACTCTTCTTCACCGAAACGTCCAGTGGAAAAGGGTCGGCCTCTTCATAGTCGGCGTGCAGAATCAGCAGTCGCCGGCCAGCATCGGCGCACGTGTCGAAGTTGGCGCGAGACTCAGGGGTAGGGATGCGGGGCAGCATCTTCTTCAGGTCGGCGGCATAGGTGTGCCGATACGTCGGTGAATGCAGCAGTCCGTAGACGAAGCAGAAGATGTCGTCCTTGCTGACGTCATCGCCGAGCTTCGACCGGTAGACCGACGCGATCCCGTCGGTGATGTTGTCGACACGCTGGTAGCCCCATTCGTCCACCTGGTCCTCACTCGTCGAGAAATCGAGGGTCCCAGACGCCTCTCCTGGTCTGCGGTAGATGTAGCGCGGGAAGAACTGTCCGTTTTGCCCAGCGCCAATTGATTGGACGTCTGGCACTCCTCGGGCCGCGAGCAGCGCGAAGTCGGAAGTTGCACCAACACCGATTGCGTAGACGCCGATGTTCGTGTGGTGTGGTGTCGGGAAGATACGTCGAAGTTCGCCTTGCCTGTGATTGAGGGTTGGTGCGAAGTAGATGTTCTCTTTGTCGAACGGCCGATACGCAGCGCTACGGAGAGCATCGCCGGAAAACGTCAGAGCGGTCGACCGACTCATGTGCTGTTTGAGGCTCGACGACCATTTGATTCGGGTGGGGTCAGAAGCTGCTGGTGAGGTCTTGAGGAAGTCGGTGACGGTGGCTTCCTTGGGTTTGGTGATGTCGTGTTCCGCGCAGTATGCCTGGAAGTCAACGAGTGTCGCGTTGTAGTTGGTGACGAGGCGCTGGACTGAATCTTTGAGTGCGGCGTGGCTGTAGTTGTATGTCCACGCATCACGGGCCGTTTCCAAGCCGCGTGAGAAGGTGTCGAATACCGTGACAGTCCCTGGCTTTGCCTTTTTGTCCCCGATGGCGGGATAGGTGCTGAAGGTGTCGTCGCGTTGGTTGATCCAGTCGCCTGCAGTGTTTGGGGTGATGGTGGTCCAGTCGATGGCTGGCAGGGGGTCGGTGTCGAGGATGCGGAGTTTGTCGTCGCGGGTGAGGTAGTCGCCGATGTCGCGGTAGTGGATGGTGGCGGGACCGGTATGGCTCGGGTCCTTGACACCGACGAAGATCGCCACAGTGTTGCGACTCCCGCCGCCGAAGATTTTGCCGCCCTCCCTGCGGCTGAGTTCGCCTGCGGTGCGCTGGTTTCCGCGGAGGTTGTAGACGTAAATGCTGCTGTAGTCGTCGGCCAGAGTCAGGCGCATGCCGTCGGCGGTGTTGCCGTCGATCCAGCCGCCGTTGGACACGAACGCGACGATGCCTTGGTCACCGATACGGTTGGTGGCCCAGCGGAAGGCGCGAATGTAGGAGTCGTAGAG
This sequence comes from Gordonia sp. NPDC003585, assembly GCF_040610755.1. Classification (NCBI taxonomy): domain Bacteria; kingdom Bacillati; phylum Actinomycetota; class Actinomycetes; order Mycobacteriales; family Gordoniaceae; genus Gordonia; species Gordonia sp. NPDC003585. Next base: position 7,598 of record NZ_JBEXMX010000083.1, read on the forward strand.
GCTGTTCTTGTTGGTAGCGGTTGACCTTGCGGCGTAGGTGGTCTCGATATGGCCGTCGAGGGTGGGGTATTTGATGTTGGCGTTGTTGTCGTTGGCGCTGTCTTGGCCGACGGAGTAGGGCGGGTTGCCAATGATGACGTTGATCTTGGTGCTCAGCTGTCGGGTGATGCGGTCGTTGTTGGCCGGGAACATTTCGGCGTCCATGGTGTCGTCGGCTTCGCTGATCTGGAAGGTGTCGGCGAGGACGATGCCCGGAAACGGCTGGTAGTCGGCGGTGTCGGCCTTGCCCGCGAGGGCGTGGTAGGTGGCTTCGATGTTCACCGCAGCGACGTAGTAGGCCAGCAACATGATCTCGTTGGCGTGAAGCTCCTGAGTGTACTTGCGGGCCAAATCATGTGGGGTAACCAATCCGGTCTGCATGAGCCTGGTGAGAAAGGTGCCGGTGCCGGTGAAGGGGTCGAGGATATGCACGTTATCGTCGGTCAACCCTTTGCCGAAGTGCTCGCGGGAGACAGTGTCGGCGGCGTGCAGTATCCAGTCGACGACCTGGACAGGGGTGTAGACGATACCGAGTTGGGCGGCCTGTTTGGCGAATCCGATTCTGAAGAAGCGTTCGTAGAGGTCGGCGATGATGCGTTGCTTGCCTTCGGCGCTGGTGACCTGGGATGCACGTAAGCGCACTGAGTCGTAGAAGGTGTCCAGGCTGGCCGTTTCTGATTCGAGCCCGCTGTCGCCGAGGTTGTCGATCATGCGTTGCATGACGAGCGAGACAGGGTTGTGGGAGGCGAAGTCGTGTTCGCTGAACAGGGCGTCGAAAACGGGTTTGGTGATCAGGTGTTGGGAGAGCATGCTGATCGCGTCATCGGTGCCGATGCTGTCGTTGAGGTTGTCGCGCAGCCCGTCGACGAACTTGCCGAATTCGATCTCGATTGTCGGATCACCCTGGGCGAGAATTGCTTTGATGCGGGTCACTTGGGCAGCCGAGATGTCGGCAACGTCGTGGGCCCAGTCTTCCCAGTAGGTCCGGGTGCCGACCTTGTCGACGATGCGGGCGAAGATCGCCTGTCGCCACTGCGACAACGAGAACAGCGCCAGCTGGGAGGTGAAGTCGGCATCGGTAGAACCGGATTGTGCCTCCTCGGCGGGGCCGATCGTTTCAGTCTCGTCAGTGGCAGCGGGCCCGATGTGACCGCCCATCAGCGAATCGGTGCCGGTGCCGAGCTTCTTGACGTCGGCGGCGTTGAGGTTGATGGCGTTGACGTGGGCGTCGAATCGCTCGTCGTGGGAGCGCAGAGCGTTGAGGACTTCCCAGACGACTTTGAATCTCTTGTTGTCCTGCAACGCTTCTGATGGACTCATCTCAGCCGGGACAGCGACGGGCAGGATGATGTAGCCGTAGTCCTTGCCTTCGGACAGACGCATAACTCGGCCTACCGCCTGGACGACATCGACGATCGAGTTCCGGGGGTGCAGAAACAGGACGGCGTCAAGGGCGGGCACATCGACACCCTCGGACAGGCAGCGCGCGTTGGTGAGGATGCGGCATTCGTTGTCGGACAGCGGCGCGCTGATGCCTTTGAGCCAGTTGATCCGCGAGGTGCGTTCCAGGGCGTTGTAGGTGCCGTCGACGTGCTCGACGGAGCAGTAGAGGTCGGTGTTGTTGGTGGCGGGGTCGTCGCCGTCCTCGTCGTCGAGGGCGTCGCGGTAGGCGTCGACTACCGCGGGGAACATGCCGGCAACCGACTTCGACGATGCGATGTCTCGGGCGAACGCCACGGCACGGCGCATCGGGTTCTCACCGGGCGCGAAGGTGGAGCCGTCGATGGCAGCTCCGGCGCGTTTGGCCAGCCCGTTCCAGCAGCCGACGATGCGGGTGGCGTCGTCGAGGCTCAGTTCGTTGTCGGGTCCGGCGAGCTGTTCCTGCATCGGCCCCGCGACCAGCGACTGGTCGACGGTCAGGACCAGGACCTTGTAGTCGGTGAGCAGGCCCTTCTCCACGGCCTCACCAAATCCGAGGTGGTGAAACTCGGGCCCGAACAGCTCCTCGTTGTCCATGGACGCGACTTCGGCTGAGTGCTCTTCGGCCTTGTCCTTGAGCTTCTGGTCGTACATGCGTGGGGTGGCGGTGAGATACAGGCGTCGGGCAGATTTTAGGAAGTTGGGGTCGTGGACCCTGACGAAGTTCGACTCATCCGCCTCGGTGAGGGTGACGCCGGTGGTGCGGTGCGCCTCGTCGCAGAGCACCAGATCAAAGTCGGGCAGACCGTTGGCTTGGGCGTCGGAGACGACTGGAAGGGACTGGTATGTGGTGAACACAACCGTCAGGCCATCAATGTCATCGGCACTCGTGAGAGACGCGGTCAGCTTCTTCGAGTCGGTGGTGACCGGGATAGCCACGTCGTAGGCGCGAGAGTCCTCGGCAGCTCGGGAGACCTTCTGGTCGGAGCAGACCGCGAACGCGCGCACGGGCATCGAGGCTTGCGCGGTCCACTCCCGCAATGTCTGGGACAGCAGCGAGATCGATGGCACGCAGAAGACGATCCGTGCGCGTCCACCGTTCTCGGTGGCGGTGCGCTCGGCGATCTGGAGTGCGGTGAACGTCTTGCCGGTGCCGCAGGCCATGATCAGTTTGCCGCGATCATTGCCGGCGGCAAAGCCAACGAAGACCTTGTCTATCGCGCGTTGCTGATGCTCTTTCGGCTTGTGCCGGGTGAGCTGTTCCACACCGACAGTGAAGGTGTCGTCTGCCCACTCGATCTGCCAGTCAATCGGAGACTCGGCCAACACATCGAGTCCGATGCGCTGCACAGGTTTGGACTGGTCGTCCAACGCGTCTTCGGCGTTCTTGCCCCATCGGTCGGTGGTGGAAATGATGATCCCGCGAGTGAACGGGGCTTTGCCGAGGGCGGTGAAGAAGCTGTCGATGTCCCCCTTCGACAGTTGGTGTTCAGGCTCATAGAACTTGCACTGGATCGCCGTCATCTCGCCCGTCGCTCGGTCGCGGGCGACGAGGTCGATTCCCGTGTCAGGCTTGCCGTCGCGGCCGTCCCAGTCAATCCATCGGCACACAGACTCGTAGCGCTGTGCGAGCATCGGGTCCAGTTCGAAGTAGCGGACCATCAGCTTCTCGAACTTCGTCCCGCGCTCCGAGTTCGACGGCGCTTGCCTGAACGCGTCAATAACTTCGTGGATCGACCCCACAGTTGCGGCTCCCTCGGCTCGGCGCTGACGAACCACATCTTGCCCTGCCGATGGAGGCGCACTGAGTCCGACGCTCCGATCCGTTCTGATCGACCGAGCAACTGGGGCAAGAAGTGAACGACCAACCGCAACGCGCAAGGCGAGGGCTCACGCCTCGCATCCGAGGTGAAGCTAGACCGTATCGAGCCCGAGCTCATGGCCCGCTGGGCACGGGGAAGTCTCAATTTGGCGGTCGGTCTGGCTCGGGCGGCGGTGCATGCCGGGTCACGGCACGTATGTCACGACCGCAGCGGATTGTCGGCTCGCTGCCACAAAGCGGCGATCGAGGGTCTATGGTCGAGGGTCGATGGGCCATTTGCATGCGGTTTCTGTGCCGGACCACCGTTACTGGTCCTCGACGAGCTTGGTTGTCTACCGTTGCCCGCCGAGGCCCCATCCGCCCTGTTTCGGGTTGTGGCGCAACGGTATTTGAAGACCTTGGTCGTGATCACCACCCACCGCAGGTCTCTGAATGGGAGAGGTTCTCGGCGACACCAGTGTGGCCGCAGCCATGCTCGACCGGCTGCTTTACCGCTCAGCGGTGCTCAAAACTGACGGCGATTCCTACCGATTGCGAAACCAACACACCCCGATAAGAAAACCACCGTAATGCCGGCAGCTCGATGCGCCGGCCGCTACCCCGTCTCATGGCCATAGGATCACGAGCCCTTACTCGTCACCGCTACGCTGAACCTGGCACACCCGAACATGAGAATTGCCTGATAGACACCCCTGGGGAATTACGTGACCGTCGACAGTGTCAGGTGCGGCTCCGCAGGCGTTAACCACTGGGGCGATTGCGGCTGGCACAGGAGGATTCACCCCGACTTGAGGCCCGCGCACATGGCGCTGCGGATGAGGCCGTTCCAAACTGCAGTCGATCCGCTACCCAACTCTTGGAAGCCATCCGTCGAAGGGATCGGGTATGTCGTCGACTACGACGGACTCGGCGGGAAGGCCGGAAGATCCGCTTCCAGATGTGCTTCGATCTCCTCTGCCAAGGAGTACTGTGCTCGAATCCTGGGCCACCATCGGCTCTGTGTGGCCGGGTATGGCTCGTACATTCCGTCCGCCATCCGTGTTCGCGTGACGACCACGCCGTGACGAGCCCTGGAGAGCATGACCAGTAGTACGCGCTGCTCCTCGGCCAGAGCGTCACCCTGGCTGTTCCGCTTGCCCGGCAGGTGCCCTTCCTCCAGGCCGATGACGAACACCCAGTCGAATTGCTGGCCTTTGCCGGTGTGCGCGTTGAGCAGGTGGACGCCGGGGCCGATCGCCTGTTTGTGGTCGGACGCCCTGATCGACTTCACAGCCGCCCTCGCCGTGACTGCGTCGCGCTGCTGCTCCAGAGCGTCGAACGCGTTGTCGACCAGTTCGCGGGCGTCGACGTCGGCGGGATCGACGGCGTCGAGGGCCGCCTGCCGCGCGTCCATGATGCTCGCTCCATGTGCCAGGGTCGCGACGGTCGATTGGATAAGGGCGACGATCCCCGGGTCGTCGATCGCGAGGTCCCAACGGCGGACTTGGAAGGACTTTTCCTCCACGAGCGCCGCGTCGATGCTTTCCCTGCGCCATGCCGCACGCGCGATGATCCCGATGGATGCTTCAGGCATCCGGTCCAGGATCGATCCCGCAAGACGTCTCAGCAGTTCCGCCTCGGCCGCGCGGTCCTGGAGCACAAGGACGGCGGAGCAGCCCCTGCCCGGCCAACGCTCTGGCTGCGCGGACACCAGGTAAGAGTCCGGATCTACCAGCTTGCTCACGGAGTTGACCGTCTCTAGTACCTTCGGCGAGGAGCGGTAGGACTCGTGCAGCCTGATCGGCTCGCCGCAGGTCTTTTTGATTTCCGCCTCGACCTCGTCAGGCGCGGCCCCTGCCCACGAGTAGATTCCCTGGAGCGGATCACCGGCGAACGTCCGCCTGGACGTACAGCTCAGCAGGGCGAGATCGAGCTGTTGCATCGAGAGATCTTGGAACTCGTCGACGAGTACCGCACCGAAATGCGCCTGGTAGAGCCGCGCGACGGCGGGGATGCGGAGCAGGCGCTGTGCGTGCCGGAGGAGATCGTCGTAGTGCAGCTGGTTCGACTCCTGTCGCGACCGCTCCACCTTCTCCGCGAGCACGGCCTCCGGCGCGGGACCCCGCTGCTGGATGGCCGCCAAAACCTCGGCGTCCGACAGCGGTCCTCGCTTGATCTCGCTCAGGATCTGCTCCGCGTCGTACATGGCGGGCCCGCCACCCGCAGTCTTCATCGCCCGCCGCATGGTGCTGGTCTTCGGCAGCTCCAGTTCTTTCATATCGAGGTCGATGGTCCTGCCATGGGCGAGGACCACCTGCGTCGCGAAGCCGTGGAGGTTGCGGACGACGATTTGTCGACGCGACCGTGCGTGGCCCAGCACGGAGCGGAGACGTTCCTCGAGGTTAGACCGAGCACGCTTGGTAAAGGTCAAAGCGAGCACGCGCTGGTTCTGCTCGAGGAAATTGATTTGATGGGCGGCGCGGTGCGCCAGAACCTCGGTTTTGCCGCATCCGGGAGGTGCGATGATCAGGAGGTGCGCCTTCGTGGAGGTCGCTGCAGTGCGTTGCTCTTCGCTGAGCGAGAACCCGCTCACTGCTTGCTCAGCTCGTCAAGCGTGTGCACGAGACGCGACACGCTGACAATCTTCTCCGCCGCATCGGGCGTCAGTACTTCAGCGATGCATGTCGCCGCCTCGACTTTGCCCTTGTCTCTGCAGAACTTCGCTACAGCTTCCGGACCGAGCTTCCCGATCGACTCAACGCCCGTCGATTGCAGCAGTCCCTGTTCCTTGCAGAACTTTCCATCGATGAGGGCTTTTGCCGCAACCGGACCGCCGAGGGCCCGGGTGTACTCGTCCTCAAGGTCAATGTCGGAGATAAAGACCTTCTTGTCTACGACAGTGCTCCGCTTTCCTTTGAAGGCGTTGACCCACTTTCCGCTCTCCCGCTCGTCCACCAGTCCGAGCAGGGTCGGACCAAAGCCGTCGGGGCCTAGGAGCGGGAAGACGTTGCTGAACTTGTCCGCTCCGTCCAGTTCGACAACCACAGCGCCGAGCCGATCGAGATCGATGCCCAGCTTCTGTGCCACAGCCTCGACGATCACCCGGTCGGCGTCGCCCTCGACGAGGACGACGAAGCGCGCAGTCAGGGCCTCCAGAAGTCGCGGTGACCACCAGTGCGCGCGCACCTTCTCGACCTTCGATAGCTTGGCATCTCCGATCTGGCGGCACTTGCCGTGGCGGTCGACCGCTATGACCTCCGAGGGTTCGAAACGATGCAGGATGTACGGCGAATGGGTGACAATGATCTTCTGATTCCCTTCGCCGCTCAGGAGTTCCGCTGCTGTCCGCTGGCTGGTCGGGTGCAGATGGATCTCCGGCTCGTCGATAGCGAGGACGTTCGCCGTTCCCTCGGCCAGGTCGAAGAGTGTCATAGACATGAGCTGGCGGACCCCGTCAGACTGCTCCGAAAGCGCGACCTGGCTGTCGCCGCGGTTGAGGAAGATCGTCACGTCCTGGAGGACGTCGCTGGACGGATCGGTCACGCTCCGGACCGAGAAGTCATCCTTAGTGACGTTCCGCGGCATCGAACGGCTGAGATGACTCGCGACGCGGCCGAGTAAATCCCCTACAGACTCGTTGCCCCCGAGTTCCTCGTTGAACTTGCCGAGGATGGCCTTCAAACCGTCCTCGTTTGCACCGAGATCGGCGGCGGCCAGGAGTGTCCGGACCGGGCTGTACGCGCCCTCCATCATCGACGCGCCGCGGGTCGCCTTCAGATAGCGCCAGCCGAACGCCTCCAGCTGCTCGCGGCTGGGTGCTCGTTCATGACCGCTCTCCGGGAACCAGCGACGAATAGACACCGCCTCGTCGTCCTCTGGGTCCACCTCGATCACCATCTGGACCCAGAGGTACTCGCCGACCTGGTCTTTAGCGATGCTGATCTCCGAAGGGAAGACTCGACGATCCTCATCCGTGAATCCAGACCATAGAGCGTTTACCACGAGACGCTGCTCCTGATCGCGTAGGTCGACGGGTTTGAGCGCCTGGTAGAGGCCAGCAGAGCTCGTCCCCAGGAGCAGGTTCAGCATGCGCAGGATCGAGGACTTGCCCACGTCGTTCGCGCCAACGATGACCGCGTGCCTGCGAACCTCGAAAGTCAGATCCTGGATCCGGCTGTGATTTGTGATTGCCACTTTGGACAGACGCATACCCGCTTGGCCCCCTCATGCTCTGGAGCGAAGGTCCTGCTCCGAATGTGCCTGCTACTGAACTCATTTAACCATCGGACTCGCCGGATTGAGCGGGACTAAGAATCGCGCAGACGCTCGTACAGGTTTCGATGTCGACTCACGGGCATGGACGGCTCCTCGTGCTCCAACCCGATCGTGTCCATTGCGGCGTCGGGAACTTCGAATGCTCGTCTCCATTCAACCCACCGACACCGTGCCGATCGTGGAGTAAGTCAGTCGGTGTGTCACGGCCACGATGACTCGGATTCGACCTGTCAGAATCGCACCATGGCCCGCCGCGCTGACTCTGACGAGTACTACGTGCTGACCCTCTGCGACGAGATCCTCGGCGTACCCGGGACTCGTCAGGCGAGATTCGACTGGCTGCGCGGCGATCCCTCACCCGCACGTTCGCGCGGGACGAAGCTCCCCGTGGACGGGTATTGGTCGGACCTTCGGCTCGTGGTCGAGTTCCAGGAGGAGCAACACTCGGCAGCGTCCCCATTCTTCGACCGCCGGCATACCGTCTCGGGGATGGGTCGCGGTGAGCAGCGCCGCCGCTACGACGAGCGCAAACGGATGCTGATCCCCGAGCACGGGCTGCGGCTCGTCGTGATCGAGAAGTCGGAGTTCGTGCTGAGGTCGCGGAAGATCGACCGTGACCATGCGCGGGATCTCCAGGTTGTCCGCCAGCACCTCACGTAGTCCGGTGCATCCAAAGGTGCCGCAGCGGATGCACTGGCGCCGGAGGAGACCTCGCGGTGCATGTCAGTTCGTCCTATACTACAGTCGCCGCACGGACCTCTTTGGGTGCCTGAACAACTGTTCTCCGATCTGTCCCAGTCCTGGAAAGCCGATCTCAACCCAACCGCAATTTACCTCGATGATGGAATGATGGAACGAGCCGCGCGCACCTCATGAGCGAGTGATCATGTAGGCCTCGATCTTCGCGAAAGAGCCGTCCGCGCATCTTATGTCGACACGGGAGTCAGTATTTCCATGGAGTTCAAGCCGTTTGCTGGACTCTCCAAGTGATACGACACTGCAATTCCAGACCCGCGAAGCCGATTCTATAAGGAACCTAGCCGCACTGTAGGGCTCTTGCGTGTACCACCAATGCTTGGGGTTCCACACACCGTCGATAAGCTCGCCGTATTCCGAAAACCGACTGTCAGTAGGCCGAGGCGCGACATCCTCAGGAAAGAACCACAAATTGTAAAGATCGACCACGATAGCGTTGGTTGGAAGCGTGAGCTCTCGCCCTCTTACCTTGTCAAGAAAGAAGGGGCTGCCATCGTCGTTATGAAAAGCAAGCATCTCGATGTCGTTGAATATCAGGATCGAATCCTGAGTCTCGACCCACGCATCGACGGTCGCAGGGGTAACTTCGCCTGAATGAGTATAGCCCATAGGCAATGTGGGTACTTCGACACCGACGGAGCGCGCAAGTTGAGCCGCTCGGTACCGAGTGGGGATAGTTGCATATGCGTCGCCATCAATAAGCGTGACTTGTTGGGCAACCCAGGAACGAAGGGTTTCGATCGAGGCACTCGGAAACGCCGAATTTCGGTCCGCTTTCTGCGGCTCACCCACGAAAACACCCATCACAGACCAGATGGAATCAGCATACATTCCACCGACGTATACTCCTGCACGCGGTGTCGGCCACCACCAGATGTCGCTTGTCGTGACGTCATCAAATCCGGCAATCAGAATTGCTCGGCCGATTACGTCCCCACGCTCATCAATAATGTTTCGAAGGTTTCGCTCGAAGAGATGCTCGTACTCGCGGTACATTGGGGCTGTTAGCGGGTTCTCAAGTTCGTCGGCATATATCATCTTGAACAAATGGCCCGCAGATGCTGTCTTCCATTGATCCGCCGAGACGATCACTCGGTAGTTGTCTTCACTTGAGTCGGCAAAGCCGATATTGACATCGGTCAAGGCACATAAATGCCTAAGTCGACTTTCAAACATCTCGGCTCGGGAGTTTCTGAGTGTCTCGGTGCCAAGAAGACCCTTCCTGGTCAAGGGATCCAGGTCAAGACGAACGCGGACTTCGGTGCCGCCTCCAAACATGTAGTCGTCCGGATCGACGCGATGTAATACGGGCCGACTTGCGAGCCCGTTCTCAAATACGAGCTTGGACGTCTTGTCAGCTGCCTCTAATGCCTTCAGAGACCTAACCTCCACGTGACTTCCGAGCATAAAGACAGAGAAGAATCCGATGCCGAAGCGCCCAGTAGAGCGATATTCCTTTCCTACGAGTTTAGGATACTCCGTAAGAGTCTGAGCGGACATCCAACCGGAGTTTCCGAAATCCGTTAGCGAAGAGACGATTCTAGACTGGTCCATTCCGATTCCGTGATCGGAAACGGATATCCAGTGCTGGCCGTCTGATTCCCAAATTCGAACGACCACATCGTTCTCACTACCGCCGAACTGTAGCTGGCGAGCTCGTACTGAATCTGCTGCATTAGACACCAGTTCACGAATGGCCACCATCGGAGAATTCCCATATAACTCTCTCCCGCCGAGATTCGATACGACAGATTCTACTTGCGTCACTCGAACTCTAGCGTCGACAGGATCCCATCCACTTGGCTCGATAAAGTTCGCCAGGCGGCGCGGACTGTCTGCCCCGGCTACTGCCTGCGCGAGGAATCGTGGACGATTAGAATCTACGCACAATGCATCGACGCGGTGTAGTTCGCCGTCGATCATCTGCAGCGTCTCGTAAGCAAGCCACCAGGCCTGGGCATCCTCTGCACTGAAGGGTTGCGTGGCGGTATAAATTAACCGATCGCCTTCGAGCCTTGGTCGCGTGAGCCGTTCTTGAAAGTACCAATGATCTCTTGAAATGCCCGTTGGCTTTCTGAAAGCATGGAGGTATGTTGGCGCACGTCGGGAGTCTATGTGGATGGCATCAGCGAGCCGCAGAATACACGCAAGCTTCAAACTGTCTACCTCCCAAGAGGGCGGATGGCTTGGATGAGATCCGAGAACATTGGGAAATGTCGCCTGAAGTTCGTCTACGTCGAACCAGTGGCTGTGGGCGATACGGCCGATGAGGGGACCAAATGCGGAGCGCAATTCAGTGTTTTCCAGGAGTCGAAAGGTCTCCTTATTAGAAGTGGTGAACTGTTGCGATACAAGCCTCTCAGCTTGGCGAGCGTGTCGAAGACGAAGTACTGTTACGATCGCCTCGTCCTCAGCGTCACTTCGCACTGCCTCTTGATCCAAGCCGGGCGAGGATCTTCTCGAGCGATCAATAGAAGCTTCGACAAAGGTATCAAACAAGGGATCATTGCGAATGCTTTCCACCCCGTCAGGAAATGCGACCAGCCCCATCCCTAGATCGTGTAGTAGGAAAGCGCCACCGAGCACAAATGCCTCGGCTGGGTTAATCGGAAACTTCTCTCCGATAATTAGCGATGCAGTATCCCATAGCGAATCTATATGAACTATTGAGTGATCTGTAAACATCGGCATTGAGAGCGAGATTTCGCCAGCCATTGGCTCAACCTTAGAGCGGAAGTCTTCATATGCCGACCTGAGCTTAGCTACTGCGGCTTGATCGTGTTCGGGTATTGATTCTCCGCCGAGAGTGCGCCGCCAAAGTGAGCTCTGTTGATAGTCCGCCACCGTAGTTAGCCACCTTCAGGTCATTTGATGTGAAGCTTGTCTGGAGCATATCGGCGATTATGGTAGCCGTAGGCTGGATACGATGAAAGCACGACCGCTAGCAAGCTAGTCCCGAATGGCTTTCACCAGTTGCTCATACTCGTCGAGGTCCTATGACCTGCCATGGTTTGCGGGCTTGTCCGTCACTGAGAACTCCCGGGCGTCATTCGTTGGAGACCCGTGCCGCCAAATCGCGCGAGATGCCGGTGGGCGCGGATGCTGTTATTGCCGGGGTGGGTTCGCCGCCGAAACGAGCCAGGTGCCATCGGGCGTGTGCGCGCTGCCTGCGGAGTTGGAGGCCTAGATTCCCGCGGGCGGCACCCTGCTGCAGGGCTGTGTCGATGTACTGGAGTTCGCGGATCAGTGAGAGTCGTTGTGCTGAGTAGTCTTTCGCGCAGCTCGACGAACAGAACATCTGGCGTCGGCCGCGGATCGATTCAGGATAGTGACAAGGTTGCGAGCATTGGGGGTGCATGCAGGGGGCATCGGAAGGGTACAGGGCTCTGTGGGCGCACAGATCGGTGACGGATTCGGGTTCGTTGAGGACGCGCAGGTTCATAGCTGATGGTCTACGTGGCACCACCGACAGATCACGTCAGTGATAGCTCAGGGTTGACCTTCCCCCTCGTTCGACTGGGCTTCGATGTATGTGTCCAGCCTATACCGCCCGCGAAGAAAAAACAGGACCGTGCATCCTTGTGGCTGTTCCAAGCCCCCGACACGCCGAGAATCGCGCGATTCAATGATTCACATTGCTTGGTGTCCTATGGTCCGTGCAGTGCCCGTTCATTCGGGGCGGAGGCAGACGCTGCGCCAACAGCGCCCGCCCCCTTCGGGCACCCGACTAGGAGGGAGCCCGCGTGGCTCATCGTAGTGCCGTCATGGCGCGCGTCCGCCCTGTGTTGGCGGTGACACCGGTAGGTGTGGCGTGGTGGTGCCCGCAACTGGGCATTCCCCCACCCGTTCGAGTCGCGTGTCGAGTGATCGCGTTCAAACCTGACATTCGTCTGGATCACCTCTGTTCTGTGTCAGAACCGAGAGGTGTGTGCCGTGGGGGGGCCGGGGCCTAATCCGGCCCCCCACGGAGCGGCAGTAGCCGCCACCAAAAAACCTTTACTTGGAAGCTAGGAGACTTGGCATGTCTATTTCATCGTGCGCTCAGCACGAAAGCAATCCCATCCCGGTTGTGTCTCGGGGGTGGTGGTGATGGCGCGCAACGCCGGTGGGCCCATTCGGCCGCATCGCAACGACGGGGACAGCACCCCGCCGCGTCGCAAGACCCGGACGGCGAAAGCCTGCAGCGATGAGGTAGTTGTGGCGGCGATTGCCGCTGATCACCTCGACCAGGATCGTCTCCAGCGTTTGCGTGGGCTGGGGATCAAGCTCCGCCAGGCCGAGATTGGGGAGTTGGTGCGAGAGGACGCGGCACGCGTGCAGGCATCGGTCCCGTTTCGCTCGGAGATCGTCGACCGGGACGCGTTCGGCGCAATCGTGCACCTGTTGGTCGCCTATTTCTACGACTGCGGCCGGGTTGATCCGTTGCGCGCGCTTCGACGCAGCAACATCGACAGCTACCTGAGCACACGGCACCGCCCGACCCGGAGAACGGTGCGATACCTGTTGTACGCGGCGGGACGCACGTTTCACCCGGGTGAATTCCCACCAGCATTGACTCTCGATGCGCCGCGCCAGAACCGAACGTCGCCCGCAACACAAGAGGAGATCTCCGCGTTGTATCGGGTGGCGCTCACGCTCGGTGAGAAGTGGGGTCCCGCACTGACCGTCCTCTTGGATCTGATGGTCGGGGCCGGCGCGCGACCCGAAGAACTCAAGCACCTGCGTCGCAGCGATGTTCGGATCGAACGGCACCACGGCCAGCGTTGGGTCATTGTCACTCTCCAAACGCCACGGACCGATCCCAGGGACGTACCGATCATCGACAACGAGATCAGCGACCGACTCGAGCGGTACGTCGCAGACGCACGTCATGACCATCTGCTCGCGTTCGGCAGAAATCCCGCGGTAGAAAGAAACGGGATCAACCGCGTCAACGACCGTCTCGCAGAACGAGACCAACCTGAACGTGTAAACAGCAAGGCCTTGCGCCACGCCTGGATGCGGGAGGCGGCCGGGGTTTTTCCGGTCGACCAGTTCTGCTATTTGGCGGGTATCAGGAGCCTCAGCCACGTCGATGAACTGGACCTTGTCACAGACAGCACAGGCACCATCGACGAGATCACCTCCTACCTTGTGGACGGTGTGCAGTGAGCGTCCACCCGAGCATCAACCACCCCGAGGTTCACACCGGGGAGCGAATCTTCGTGCTGGCGGTGGGGATCGTCGAACGATCCGGAGTTGCCGCCATGGTCGAGCAGTGGCGACTCGAACGAATCGCAGCACCGCGAGGAGCGTTCCGCGGCGCACTGCCGTACACGATCACATCGCTGCTCGTCGCGCTGGCATGTGTCCTGCTCAGAGGAGGTGCACCGACGATCCGCACGACATTTCGCACGCTGCTGGATTTCAATGCAGCGCAACTCGCTCAAGTCGGAATCGACGAGGCGGACCTGGTGGCGATCAGATCCGACGCCGACCGCTCGTTGAAAAGTTTCCGCAACTGGGTCGATCGCACTCTGGCATGCCTGGATTCCGCTCCCGACCAACCTGCCGAACGAATCCCGGTGGCAGAGCACAAGGCGATCATTCGAACCCGGACACCCGAACAGGTGAACCTCTACAGCACCGCGGCGCAACGACTATCGACCGTCGTCAACCGCATCCTAGCCGGCTCAATCCCCTCCGAGTACCAACAGAGTGGACGCGGTGACGTCGTTGTCGACGAAACCATTATCGACACTGCAGATGGCACCTACGACCTTGGTGTCACTGACGACCGCAACCGGTCGGCCATCTACTTCGGTGGCTACTACCGAAGGGACTTCCGCAATCGCGTCGACGCCGAGGGAGAACCCCTGACGAAGAAGCGGGCATGGGGAATCGGTGTCACCGCGATCAGCAGTGTCGGGCCGCCCGATGCCTTGCACAACCGGCCGATCCTGTTCACCGGCATCGCTATTCACCCGCCGACATCGGGTTCACTCGAAGGGCTCGACGAAGCCATCGAGCATCATCAACGCAATGGGTTCGACAGTCGACCCATAAGCCGGACCGCTCGATGGCCGCTGATCACCTTCGACATGGGGTATTTGAAGGACGGCCTTGACCGTTGGCAGTTCGATCGCAAGTACGCCGCGGTCTACCGTTACCCCGAACATTGGCGGCGAGACTTCGAGAGCGTTCCCGCGCAGCCCGGTGGTGTCAAGCCTGGTCCCGTGCAATTGTCGGGTGCTTGGTACTGTCCGACAGCGGCTGGCATCTCCCTCGGCAAGGACTACGTGAAGCCACTACGCGACGTGCTCGACAAAGACGAATGGGAGGCTCGCGAACGCCGACTCCGTCAGCTCCTGCCGAGGCTGATGGGCGTCGACAGGCGACTCATCGAACGCAACACTCGACCAGGACGCCCCGCTGAAGGCGCACAGCCCGACAAGGCGGTCAAGATGGTGCTTGGCTGCCCGGCCGGCCTCGGCAACGTCCGCTGTTCCCGTTGGCACAACCCGGACACCGAGGACCGGCTCGATCTGCCTTACATCGAACCCGAGCCGGACATGCCGCTGTATCCGTGCTGCACACAACGCAGCGTCACGATCACGCTGACCGACGACCAACGCAAACGACAACAGCTCAGTCAGTGGGCACCCGGATCCAACGACCACGCGATCTACCACGAGGCCGCACGTGCGCTCACCGAGCAGAGGTTCAACTTGATCAAATCGCGCACAGTCGCCGGCCTTGTGCATCTCAAGTACGGGCCGCGCCGCGAACCGCTGGTCAAGCTCATCATCGCGATGGCGTTCGCCGTCGTGAACGTCCGCGAGATCGAGCGATTCGAGGCATCGAACCGCGACCGTCCTGAATCAATCGCTGCGAAATGGCGCCGGCTCGAAGCGGACCTCGGACAGGCGCCGATCCGAATGCCCAACCGCACATGACCTACTGACGACAGCAACATGACTGAGGGCGGCCCGGAGCCCGGGCCGCCCTCAGTCGTGTCTTTGGCCCCGGGAAACCAATCGAAGATTGGCCGCCCATCCTGATGCCAGAACTCTCTAAGCGGCTCTGCGCCGGGCGAATCGCACGGCAGATTCCGTAACCCCACCCAGGGGCATGTCCCCTACGACCAATCCAGGGCCGCGGTCAGCATGCAAGGACTGCGCTGACGGCGCTCATCGAAATTCCCCAGTGATGCTCATCTGAATTCCCCACCCCGTGTGGCTCCGCCGGAGAGGGCGGGCCTCCCGAGATGCTGGTG
>NZ_JBEXMX010000084.1:0-23046 GCF_040610755.1 Gordonia sp. NPDC003585
GCCCCGCGCGCCGCGTGACAGCCGACAGTCTGTCACGCGGCCGGCTCGGCACACCCTGCTCGTCACGCTGGACCGCAATTCGCCGACCGCGTCGTGGGCGGGCGTGTACCGGCAGCCCGGCGAGGTGGTCGCGGTGTCGCAATACCTGCACCTGCTGACCCTCGATCGTCTCGACCTCAGCGAGCAGACCTGGGCGGCATTTGTCGACGTTCTCTCCGAGAGCGTCCGACGGTCGAAGGTCGCCCTACCCGGTGTCGGCACAATTGCCGGCGTGGACGCGGCCGAATTGACCGCCTTGCCCGGGATCGAGGATTTCCTGTTGCTGCGCAGGATTCGCGACGAGGCGACCAGCGGACAATGGCAGCGGATCGTCGTCGACTGCTCCGGAGTCGGTGATCCGTTCGCGTTTCTGCGGGCGGCCGCGGTTCTCTCGCAGGCGCTCAACCGCTTCTGGCCGCGTCACCGGCGGCTCGCAGCCGCAGCGGAGCGTCCGGTGATGGCGGCGCTCACGGCTGCGGTCGACGCGATCGACCGCGACTGCGCAGACCTCTCCGAACTCATCACCGATGCGTCCGCCGTCGCAGTGCATCTCGTCGTCGGGGCCGACGATCGTGGCTGCCGGCTCGTCGCGCCGATGCTTGCCGACATCGACGTGATGGGACTGCCGCTGACGTCGGTGGTGGTCAACGAGGCCGGCGGACCGGGCAGCCAGGACGTCGTGGCCCGACTGAACGATCTCGTCGCCGAGCGGTCGGAGTCCGCGGGCGTCGTGGTCGGGGTCCGGGCCGTGGGCCGCGCGCCCGACACGATCGACCGTCTCGCCCGGCTGCGCAAGCTCGGCGTCACATTGGCGGCACCACACGGCGTTCCTCAGGGGTCCGCGGCAGCGATGGTGGAGTCCGTCGGTGGAGCCGGCGTGCAAGCCACGTATCGAATGTCGTGGCCACAGGGATTGCCCGACCCCGACGGACTGGTGCTCGGACGCAGCGGGGACGACCTGCTGGTGACCGTGTCGGGATTCCGGCACCCGATCCGGTTGCCGTCGATGCTGCGCCGGTGCACCGTGGTGGATGCGGAGTGGGACGGCGTGCGTCTGGCCATCAGCTTCGTGCCCGATCCTGCGGTGTGGCCGAAGCGGTGATGTCGGGTAGCGTCTGGAACCTGTGCCCCTGCGGGGCTTGTACTCCCGTCCGGAAGGAGCGTGCTCGTTCATGAGCGCCGATGACGACGACGGCGACCGCACAAACCATGGCGGGTCGGCCGGTGCGGGAGCCCACCAGAGCGATATGGTGCGCGACTTGCTGCTGGGATTGGCCGGTCAGATCGATCAGGTCGCGGCCATGTTCGGCGGGAATCGCTCACGGCGTACCGATGCTGATGGTGCCGACACCGACCAGACCTTCGGCGCCGGATCGTTCGGATCCGGGCAGGCCGCTGCCGGAGCGTTTTCTGCGGGAGCCGGACTGGGAGACGTGTCGGGAGAGATCACCTCGCTGCTCGCCGAGATCGGCGATCTGCTGGCACGACTGATCGCGGCACTCATCGCAGTACTGGAGGCGATCGCCAAGGCGTTGCGTTCGACGCCCGCCGACACGTCGCCGCCCCGGCACTACCAGCCGATCGCCGTGCGCATCGATTCGCCACGCGCCTCTCGGCCACCGTTCCCCGAACCCTCGCCCCCTCGGGCCACCGGTCCGGAGTCCACCGAGGACCGACCGAAGGAGTGATCTCATGGGCGAGTTGACGATCGGTATCGACATCGGCGGCACCAGCGTGCGCGCGTCGGTGGTCGACGACCACGGCGCCATGCTCGACACCCTTCGTGCCGCCACCCCGCCGACCGCGCAGGCGCTCGAGCACTGTCTGGATCGACTGGTCGGCGAACTCACCTCGAGGTGGGCGGCCAAAGCCGTCGGACTGGCCATCGCCGGGTTTCTGACGCCGGACCGGCAGGTGATCAGATTCGCCCCGCACCTGCCGTGGCGTGAGGCGCGGGTCGCCGAGGAGATGACCCGGCGCATCGGCATCCCGGTCTTCGCCGAGCACGACGCCAACTCGGCGGCGGTCGCCGAGTATCGCTTCGGCGCGGCCGCCCGCGGACACAATTCGTTGGTCCTGGCGATCGGGACCGGTATCGGCGCGGGCCTGTTGATCGACGGTGAGATCTACCGCGGGAGTTTCGGTGTCGCACCGGAATTGGGGCATCTGACGATCGTTCCCGACGGTCGGGTGTGTTCCTGTGGAAAGCGGGGGTGCTGGGAGCGGTACTGCAGCGGCACGGCGCTTGTCGACACCGTCGTCGAACTGCTCGCCGACGGCAATTGGGGCCGCAGTCAGCTCGCCGCCGATGTCGCGGCCGACCCGGGGGCGCTGACCGGTCGCCGGGTCGCGGGCGCCGCGGCCGACGGTGACGCGGTCGCGCTGGCGGCGTTCACGCAGTTCGCCGCCTCCCTCGGTCAGGGTCTGGCCATGATCGCCGACATCTTCGATCCCGACCTGATCGTGCTGGCCGGCGGCGTCGGTGCGGCGTCGGGTCTGTTCCTCGACGAGGCGCGCGAGCATTACGCACGTCTGGTCACGGGCGCCGGGCATCGACAGCTCGCCCGGATTCGGGGTACGCAGCTCGGCGAATCGGCCGGGGTGATCGGGGCCGCGGAGGTCGCGCGGCAGGGACTGCGCGCGCCGGCACCCCGGATGCAGTTGAGTACGGATGATCTTGTGCGCCAACAGCCTCACCCGTTGGCCGGACGGACGTCCGACCAACTTCTGGGATGAGTGGTGCTGGACAGGACCACCAAGTCACACAAACATTGCGGCACGGGCCGTGCGATGACGAACCCCGGCGTGGGTGGGTAGAGTTCTGCTCCGGGTATGGTCGCTGCGGTGAGTCGGTGAGGGAGAGTGCAGATGTGGTACTGGGCGTTCAAATACATCTTCTTGGGTCCACTTCTGCGCGTGCTCGGCCGACCCCGGATCGAGGGGTTGGAGAACATCCCTGATCGCGGGCCCGCGATCCTGGCCAGCAATCACCTCGCGGTGATGGACAGCTTCTTCCTGCCCCTGATGGTGAACCGGCGCATCTACTTCCTGGCCAAGTCCGAGTACTTCACCGGCACCGGCCTCAAGGGCGCCTTCCAGCGGTGGTTCTTCACCGCTGTCGGCCAGATCCCCATCGACCGGTCGGGTGCGCAGGCCGCGGAGGGAGCGCTGATCTCCGCGCGCCGTCAGTTGGAGAAGGGTGAGCTGATGGGGATGTACCCCGAGGGCACCCGTTCACCTGACGGTCGTCTGTTCAAGGGCAAGACGGGGCTGGCCCGGATCGCGCTGGACACCGGCGTGCCGGTGATTCCGGTCGCGATGATCGGAACCAACAAGTTCAACCCGCCCGGCAGCGTGCTCCCGCGTCCGTCGAAGGTGGTCGTGAAGGTCGGCAAACCTCTCGACTTCGCCCGCTACGAGGGCATGCAGGGCAACCGGTTCGTCGAACGCGCGGTGACCGACGAGATCATGTACGAGCTCATGCAGCTCACCGGCCAGCAGTACGTCGACATCTACGCCGCGTCGCTCAAGGACAAGAAGCCGGCTGCCGAGCCGCCGGCGGCCTCCGCCGACGCTGCCTGAAGCGATCGTCAGCCGGCACCGAGGGTTTCAACCAGCGTTGTGCGGCTCGTCGACCGATGCGGCCGGGCGCCTCGGCGACAGCGTCGTCGACGTCACCTCGTTGGTTTCCGACGACGACAGCAGGCCGATGAGCGAGGGCAGCCACTCCCGATCGGCGGGCACCACGTCGTCGAGGTCGACGTGGCGCAGGTCGTCCGCCGACATCCAGCGCAGATCGAGATGTTCGAGCGCCTGCGGTGTCCCGTTGGTCAGGCGCGCCGCGTAGGCCCGGAGCACGAGGTCGTCGCGGAGTGCGACCTCGGTGCCGACACGATCGAGCGGTTCGACGTCGACGCCGAGCTCTTCGCGGATCTCGCGGCGCACGGCGTCGTGCGCGGACTCACCCAGCTCGACCCGTCCGCCCGGGAGTTCCCATTTGCCCGCCAGGTCCGACGGCCGCGCACGTTGGGCGAGGAGGAGGCGTCCGTCGTCGATGATGGCCGCGGCAACCACCTCGGTGCGAGCCCGGCTGCGTGTCACGGCGGTCCAGGGCGTCACGGCGATCCAGGCCAGAGTGGCCAGGGCGATCACCGACCACGCGCTGCCCAGGATCGCGACGAGGGCCGCGGGCAGATCCCGGCTCGACTCGTCGATCGTCTTCAGAATCCACGGAATCCCGATCGCCGCGACGGCAATCCACACGCCGAGCACCACTTTCGCGCCCATCAGGCGGGCTCCGCCGCCGTAGACCAGCCAGACGGCCAGGGGCAGCAGCCACACCCAGTGATGCACCCACGAGATGGGCGACACCAGCAGGCCGAGCAGCTGGACCACCATCAGGACGCCGAACGTGTCGTCGCGGACCACGCGCCACGCCGCCACGGCCAGCACCAGCGCGAGGGCGACCGCGACCAGCCAGATCCAGGACGACCCGACGTCGTGTCCGGCGATCCGGGAGAGCGATCCGCGCATGCTCTGGTTGATCACCCGGGCCACGGGACCGATGCGGTCGGCGTCGCCGAGTAGTTCGCCGTAGTACGTGCGCGTCACCGACGGGAAGAACAGCAGGCAGCCCAGAATGGTGGCGACGAAGGCGCCGGCCGCGGCCACAGCGCCGAGCGGTTTGCGGACCGCGAGATACCAGAGCCCGGTGATCGCCGGCGTGAGTTTGATGCCGGCGAGCAAGCCGATCAGCGCACCGCCCATGATCTGGCCGCGCTCGGTTCGCGCCATCGACACGGCCAGGAGGGTGCAGAACATCAGGAAGACGTTGATCTGTCCGTAGTCGAGGGTGACGCGCACCGGTTCGCACCAGATCGCGATCGCGGCCCATACCGCCGCCAGGGCGTACACGCCGGTGGTCCGCCCGCAGAGCCGCAGGGCGAGCACCACACTCCCGTACAACGTGGCAAAGGTGGCGAGTTCCCACAGGATCGCGACGAGGCTGAACGGCAGCAACGACAGCGGATAGAGCACGACGGCCGCAAACGGCGGATAGGTGAACGGCAACGCGAAGTCCGTGGAGCCCGAGTAGGTGAACAGGTACAGGGAGCCGTCGGCGAGACCGGCCGACCCGTCGCGATAAACGTGCAGGTCCACGAAGTTCCTGCCGTTGGCGTTCGCCGCATCCCAGATCAGCCGAGCGATGATCGAGGCCGCCAGGATCGCGGTTGCCAGCACAGACCTGGAGCGCACGAGTTCCAAGGGTAGCGACCTGCGTACGGGGCGTGTCGGCGGCCTGTCAGGCATCGGGTCCGATACCCCCTGACTGCCGTGACGGCACCTCGTTGCGGGTCCGCATTGCGGGTGTGACCAATACTTGTGCGTATGCGGTACTTCTATGACTCGGAGTTTATCGAGGACGGCTCGACAATCGAGTTGGTGTCGATCGGTGTCGTCGCCGAGGACGGTCGCGAGTTCTACGCGGTGTCGACCGAGTTCGACCCCGGCCGGGCCGGCGAGTGGGTGCGCGCCAACGTGTTACCGAAGCTGCCGTCCCCGTCGTCGCCGCACTGGCGGGACCGTCGGCGCATACGTGAGGACTTGCTCGCGTTCTTCGACGAGGGAGGCGGCGATGTCGAACTCTGGGCGTGGGTCGGTGCCTACGATCACGTGGTCCTCTGCCAGCTGTGGGGCCCGATGACTGCTCTGCCACGTCAGATCCCGCGCTTCACCCGTGAGCTTCGTCAGCACTGGGAGGCTGCCGGTCGGCCCGCATTGCCCCCGTCGCCACGGGACGCGCACGACGCCCTGACCGACGCCCGCCACAACCTGCGCAAGTGGGAGGCGATCGAACGCGCCCGCCACAGCTGAACCCGGCACCGGCGAACACCGTCCGCTGATCTACCCTGGGCAGCGTGGTGAACTGGACCGTAGACGTTCCGATCGATGAACTTCCCGAGCTGCCGCCGCTCCCCGGCGACCTCGAAGCGCGTTTCCGTGACGCCATCGGCCGGCCGGCGCTCCAGCAGCCGAGCTGGCCCGCCGACGAGGCACGCAAGATGCGCACGGTGCTCGAGAGCGTGCCGCCGATCTGCATGCCCGCCGAGGTCGAGGCGCTGTCGACGCAGCTTGCCGAAGTCGCCGAGGGCCGCGCATTCCTGCTGCAGGGCGGCGACTGTGCGGAGACCTTTGCCGACAACACCGAACCGCACATCAAGGGCAACATCCGCACGCTGCTGCAGATGGCGGTGGTGCTGACCTACGGCGCGAGCCTGCCGGTGGTCAAGTTGGCCCGGATCGCCGGTCAGTACGCCAAGCCGCGGTCGTCGAACACCGACGCGCTGGGCCTGCCGTCCTACCGCGGCGACATGGTGAACGGTTTCCCGGCCGACGAGGCGGTACGCGCACACGACCCGTCGCGACTGGTGCGGGCCTACGCCAACGCCGCGGCGGCGATGAACCTGGTGCGAGCGCTCACCGGCTCCGAGGCCGACCTGCGTCGTGTCCACGACTGGAACCGCGAGTTCGTCCGCACCTCACCCGCGGGTGCGCGCTACGAAGCACTGGCGTCGGAGATCGACCGTGGCCTGCGCTTCATGGACGCCTGCGGCGTCACCGACTCGAGTCTGGCCTCGGCGGCCATTTTCGCCTCACACGAGGCGCTGGTCCTCGACTACGAGCGAGCCATGCTGCGCCTCGCCGACGACCCCCGCCCGGCATCCGGCGATTCCGGCGGCAAGGTGCTCTACGACCTCTCGGCCCATTACCTGTGGATCGGGGAGCGCACCCGCCAGCTCGACGGCGCGCACATCGCGTTCGCGGAGCTGATCAGCAACCCGATCGGGGTCAAGATCGGTCCCACGACCACGCCCGAACAGGCCGTCGAGTACGTCGAGCTGCTCGATCCGCACAAGCGGCCGGGCCGCCTGACGCTGGTCGCTCGCATGGGCAACGGCAAGGTGCGCGACGTGCTGCCGGCGATCGTGTCCGCGGTCGAGGCGACCGGACACAAGGTCATCTGGCAGTGCGATCCCATGCACGGCAACACCCACGAGGCCTCCACCGGTTTCAAGACGCGTCACTTCGATCGCATCGTCGACGAGGTCCAGGGCTTCTTCGAGGTGCACCACGCGCTGGGCACCCACCCGGGCGGTGTGCACATCGAACTGACAGGTGAGAATGTCACCGAATGTCTCGGTGGGGCACAGGACATCTCGGACCTCGACCTGGCCGGTCGCTACGAGACCGCGTGCGACCCCCGACTGAACACCCAGCAGTCGCTGGAGCTCGCGTTCCTGGTCGCGGAGATGCTGCGCGGATAGGCGTGCGGGTGTGGGAAGAGCCCATCCCCGCTCCCTGAGGTGCGAGGAGCGCAAGCCGCCGGGTTGAGGAGCGACGAGGGAGCGAAGCGACCCGACGCGTCTCGAAACCGACGAGCCTCGAAGGGCTGGTGAGACAACAAGGTCATCTCACAGGGGGCTTCCAGGCTCGCACAGCCATCGGAAGCGCCGGGCTCGTCAGATCAGCGCACCCCGAGGTAGTGATGGCCCGTCCACCAGGCGACCGCACCCAGGCCAACCGCGACCGCGAGCACGGCAAGCAGCCACAGCACAGAGCGCAGGCGGCTGCCGACCTGGGGTTCGACGTCGTCGAGGGCGCCGGATCGTCGTGGTGTTGCGGCGTTCGGTGGCGCGTCGTCGGCGTGGTCGCGCTCCGGCGGTGGCGTGTGGGCCGGCGGTTCCGGACGGTCCGCCGCAGCTCCTGCGCCCGACCCCCTTGCGCCCGACTCCGATTCGGCCACATAGGGACCTGGCACCGACACCGCACGGGTGCCGTGCAGCCGAGGACCGGCCGGGCGGTGGCGCGCCATCGTGACGCGCTCGGCGGATCGGCGTGGCGCGGGCACGGTGAACGGCGGCAGATCGAGATCGTCGGCCATCGCCAGCAATGCCTGTCGCATGGCGAATCCGTTCGGATACCGGTGTGCCGGATCGCGTTCGGTGGCGCACAGGATGATCTCGTCGAGTTCGGGGGGCACCCCGGCGATGACGTCGCCGGGCGCCGGGACGTCGAAGTTGAGGCGCTGATAAGCCAGGGCCAGTGGGGTGTCGCCGCGGAAAGGGGTTCGGCCGGTGAGTAGTTCGAACAACATCACCCCGGTCGAGTAAACGTCGCTGCGTGCGTCCGCGTGTGAGGATTCCACCTGCTCGGGGGACAGGTAGGCGGCGGTGCCGAGGATGACGCTGGCCGACGTCACCCCTGCTTCGGCGACGGCGCGGACAAGTCCGAAGTCGGCGACCTTCACGTCGCCGGAATCGGAGATGAGGACGTTCTCAGGCTTCACATCCCGATGCACCAGCCCGGCGGCGTGCGCGGTGCCGAGGCCGCCGAGCACGGGGTCGGCGACGGCGACCACGGCATGCGGCGGCATCGGTCCGCGTTCGCGCAGCAGTTCGCGGAGACTTCCGCCGTCCACCAGTTCCATGACGAGAAAGACGATCTGGTGATCGATGCCCTGGTCGTAGACGGCCACCAGACCAGGATGTTTGAGACCGGCCACTGCGCGCGCCTCGAATTCGAAGCGGCGCAGGAACAGCGGATCCCCGGCGTAGCGGTCGTCCATGATCTTCACCGCGACGTCGCGTCCGAGCCGCAGGTCGACCCCGAGGTAGACCGCGCTCATCCCGCCCCGCGCGATGAGCGCGTCAATGCGGTAGCGGCCCTCGACGACGACACCGAGCACCGGGTCGGCGGGACTGTTCATGTCGGTGAACTTACCGGCATCGTCGGCGTCTGGGCGTGAACGCCGTCCGCCGACCGTGATCTCATGCCACCGGAAGTCGGTGAACCGCTACTCTCTTCGTGTGAGTTCTCTACCGCTCTCGCAAGACACCCTGCTGCCGCCCGATGTGGACACGCTGTCGATCGACGAGGTGGCCAAGCGTCTCGGGGTTTCTGCGAACCGCGTCCGCACCCTGATCCGCGACCACCATCTGCTCGGCGTCTCGCGTGGCGGCGAGCCCGCGATCCCGGCACTGTTCTTCGACGACCTCGGTGTCGTCAAGCACTTCACTGGTCTCGTCGAGGTCCTCCTGGACGGGGGGTACAGCCGCGACGATGTGATGGCCTGGTTGTTCACCACGCAGGACGATCTGGAGATGCACCCGGCGCAGGCGCTGCACACACATTCGGCCCGCGAGGTCATCCGTCGGGCGCAAGCCCAGGCGTTCTGATCGCTGCGCCGTTCTGATCACTGCGCCGTTGTGGCAACCTCGCGACCGGGCGATCCCCACGCCCACCGGGCGAACCGGCCCAGCCGCAACGGATCCGGACCCAGCAACGACCATGCCGCGAGCCCGGCCAGGGCGACGGCGAGAACGAGTGCCCCCGGCTGGTAGAAGGCGATCGCATCGTCGGGCTGGAACACGATCAGCATGAACGTCGACACCCCGACGACGGTCGCGTACACCCACCGAGGCAGTGTGAAGGCCACCGCGATGGCGAGCACCCAGGTGTAGTACCAGGGCAGCGTGGACGGCTCCAGGAGCAGCACCGCGAGCATCGCCCAGGCCATGCCGGCAACGGCGGCGCGCTCGTCGCGGCGAAACCGCCACCACAGCGTCACCAGGACGACGGCGAGCAGGCCCGCGCCGATCGCACGCGTGACCTCCAGTACCGGTTGAAGATTGAGCGCCGCCCACGGTGCGGCCAGGAGGGTGACCAGATGCGCCAGCAGGGTCGGGAGGGTGAACCAGTTGATGATGACGTCGGCCCAACCCAATCCGGTCAGCCAGCCCAGTCCGAGGCCGAGCACCAGTGTCCAGAAACCGAAGACGGCCACCGTGATCCCGACGATCGCCGCGAAACAGCCCACAACGTCACGTGCGGTCACCGGACGCCGGGAACGGATGTGGGCGAGCCAGATCCACAGCACGAACGGAATCGCGATTCCTGCGGTGATCTTGATGGACACCGCCAGGCCGAGTACGGCCAGCCCTGTGACGTGGCGGCCCTGCACCACCAGCAGCACACCCGCGACGAGGACACCCATCATGAGCAGTTCCACATGCGCCCCGGCCACCAGATGGATGAGCACCATCGGATTGAACAGGGCCAGCCACAATCCCGTTTGCCCGGATGCACCGAAATGCGTTGCCAGACGCGGAATCGCCCACAGCGACAGGAAGAGTCCGGGTAGCAGTACCAGCCGCATGGCCAGCACACCCAGGATCACGTGATCGCCGGTGATCTCCGACACCGTCCGGATCACCCCGACGAAGAAGGGACCATACGGGGCAGTGGTGGTCGCCCAGACCTGGGCCATGCTGTCCACGAGTGGACCAGGGCGGTGGGCGGGACCGTCGGCGTAAGGGTCGAAACCCGCTCCGAACACCGCGCCCTGGGCGAGGTAGGCGTAGACGTCGCGGCTGTACACCGGCACGGTGACCATCAGTGGCGCCGCCCACGCGAGCAGCCAGCGCCGGAGCGTCGCGACGCTCGGCGCGTCGCCGGCAAAGATGCGTCGTCCCACCCGAACCCACGCGATCACCATCGCCGCCACCCCGGTCCAGAAGATGACCGCCGAGAGATTCTTGCCGTGTCCGTAGGTGATCCAGCTGAGGCCGAGATCGGTGAGCAGCCCGCTGTTGCGCGGCGGGTCGCCGACACCGAAAGCGCCCAGACACACCAGGATCGACCCGACCATACCGATGGCGAGGTCCGCCCGGGCCGTGCCGTTGAGTCCGGCTCGGACGGGTGTCGTGTGGGTGCCGGCCGTGTCGGTCATGTCTCGCGGTAGGCGGTGCGATGCGCCACGGCGCTCAGTTCGGCCCGGATGTCGGGGCCGATGTCGATGCGGTCGAGTACCGCGAGGGCTGAGGCGAGCAGCTCGGAGATCCTCGATTCGACCTCGTCAACTGCCCCGACATCGACGAGAGTTGCTCGTGCCGCAGATAATTCGCTCTCGGTGAGCTCGCGCCCGATTGTTGCGCGCAGCGCCGCCGCGCGGGCGGGCGCGGTGTCGTCGGCGCGGCGCAGGCCGATGGCCAGCAGAGCGGTGCGCTTTCCGGTGATCAGGTCGTCGCCCGACGGCTTGCCCGTGCGTTCCGGGTCCCCGAAGACCCCGAGCAGATCGTCGCGCAACTGGAAAGCGATGCCCAGATCGTGTCCGACGGACCGCAGGTCGGTGATCAGAGGTTCCGAAGCGCCGGCGAGTCGCGCACCCAGTTCCAGCGGACGGGCGACCGTGTAGGCCGCGGTCTTGTACTCCATGACCCGCAACGCCGCCTCGACCGATTCGTCGCCGCTCGCCTCGTTGACGATGTCCAGATACTGTCCGCCCAGCACTTCGGTACGCATCGAGGCCCACGTCGCACCGATCGTCGGCGACAACGGGGTCACGCCGACTGGCGCGGCCGCGCCCGGGATGTGGCCGTGGACGAGGTCGTCGGCCCAGGCCAGCGCCAGGTCACCGGCGAGGATCGCCGCCGCGATCCCGAACTGCCCGGAGTCGCCCGCCCAACCTTGATCACGGTGGCGGCCTTCGACGTCGCGGTGCACGGTCGGCCTGCCCCGTCGCGTGTCGGAGCGGTCGATGATGTCGTCGTGGATCAGCGCGCATCCCTGCACCAATTCCAGTGCGGCACATACCCGCAAGGTGTCCGACGCGGTGTAACGCGATTCGGTGTGCTCCGACGCGGTCTTCCCGCACCGCCAGCCGGCGAAGGCGAAGACCGGCCGGATTCGCTTGCCGCCCTGGAGCACGAAGTCGCGAACGATCCGCGCCGCCGTGCCCACCGCGGGAGAGATCTGTTCGGCGACCGGTGTGGTGGCCGCGAAGAAGGTGCGCAGCCGGCCCTCGACCGCCGCGGGCACCTCGTCGAGCGAGACGGGCGTGGGGATCGTGGAGGTCACCCTGTCAGGCTATGCGATGGCGTGCTCGCGGCCACAGGGCGGCGGCGCAGGGGGGTGACCGCGATCGCAGATGGTCGGGCAGCGTCCGTATCATGGTCGGGTGACTCCATCCGCTACCGGCCGTCCAGGTCAGACCCGATCCGGCCGCGCGCCGTCGATCGTCGAGAGCCTGGCTACGCCACATCGTGGCCCGATCCCGTTCTCGGTCGAGTTCATGCCGCCGCGGGATGCCGAGGGGGAGGCCCGGCTGTGGCGCGCCGTGCGCATCTTCGAGCGTTTGGGACCTGCCTTTGTGTCGATGACCTATGGAGCCGGCGGTTCCACTCGGGACCGCACGGTCCGCATCGCGGGCGAACTCGCCGCCGAGACGACGCTGCTGCCGGTCGCTCACCTGACGGCGGTCAATCACAGCGTCGCCGAGCTGCGCGCGCTCGTCGGCGCCTACGCCGACCAGGGGATCACCAACATCCTCGCGTTGCGTGGCGACCCGCCCGGCGATCCGCTCGGCGAGTGGGTCGCACATCCCGAGGGCGTGCAGTATGCGGAGGAACTCGTGCGGCTGATCGAGCGCCTCGGCGACTTCCACGTCGGCGTCGCGTCGTTCCCGGAGGGTCATCACCGGGCGCCCGATCTCGACCACGACACCCAGAACCTGGTGCGCAAGCTGCGTGCGGGCGCCGAGTACTCGATCAGTCAGATGTTCTTCGACGTCGATCACTATCTGCGGTTGCGTGATCGCGTGCACGCCGCCGACGCCGAGCAGGCCGCCAAGCCCCTGATCCCCGGTCTGATGCCGATCACCTCCCTCGCCAGCGTCCGCCGGATGGTCCAGCTCTCGGGTTCGGTGTTGCCGCCGGCGGTCGACGCCCGGCTGAGTGCCGCGGCCGGCGACGGTCCGGAGGAAGATCGTGCGGCAGTGCGGGCGGTCGGTATCGACCTCGCCACCGAGATGGCCGAGCGGCTCATCGCCGAGGGCGCACCATGTCTGCACTTCTGCAGCCTGAATTTCGCAAAGGCGACCAGCGAGGTGCTCGAGCGCCTCGGCGCCGACGTCCGCGAGGTTCTCGGCGCCCCGGCCCTGAGCAGCTGACCGCCGCTGCCTGAGTTCGTGCGGGCCGAGCCCTTCACCGCTCCCTGAGGTGCGCCCTTTGTCACGCTCGCAAGCTCGCTGCTCAGGACCCGCGAAGCGAGCCTTCACCGCTCCCTGAGGTGCGAGCTTGCGAGCCTCGAAGGGCGCTGTTGAGACAACAATGTCCTCTCACCAGGGCTTCGAGGCTCTCGGCTAGCGCCTCGAGCGCCTCAGCCGGCGGAAGGATTCGTCAGGATTTCGACGCGTCCTGCGTGGCCCGGTCGGAAGCAGACTTGGCATCTGGCTTTGACTTGGCGTCGGATTTGGCGGTCGATGGGGTCTTTGCCCGGACGGGTCGGCCGGGCCGGGGACCGCGATGGCGCGACGAGTAGGCGATCGCGACGATCACCGCGACCACGATCAGGCAGATGGCCGCCAGGAACCACGACCAGCTGCTCACCGCGGCCGTCGCCGGGTCCGGGTAGGTGGCGTCGGCGCTGAAGTCCGACGGTTTGCCCGGCTCGGGTGTCCACGTCACCGACGACTCACCGGTCTGATCGCCGTTGGTCGCGGTGATCGGTCCGGCGAAGGTCAGTGTCAACTGCACGTAGTCGCGCTGAGGTGCCAGATCGGTGAGGTCGGTGGAACCGCGGAACCGGACCACCTCACCGCTGCGTTTCGCGGTGAGATCCATGGTGACCGATGTGTCCCCGAAAGAGTCCGCGACGATGTCGCCGAGCTGGCTCAGCTGGCCGGAGGTGAGGCCGGAGAAGGTGGCCCGGGTACCCACGTGTGTCGCGCGATCGTCGTCGGCGTTGCCCGGGGTGCGCGGGGTGGTGGTGGTCGACGTCGACCCGCTCGGCCCGGGGCCGCCCGGCGTTGTCGACGGAGTGGGTGTGGCGCGGTACTCGGTGACCGAGACCAGCGAGGCCATCGACTCGGGGAGGTCCAGCTTGGGTGCGCCATGCGGATTGTCCGGCGAGGTCGCGACGACGATCGTGCCCGAATAGCGGTCACCGACGGTGGTCGACCGTTCCAGGCAACCCGACATCAGCGGGGCGGCGACCAGCAGGAGCAGGACCGCTGCGAGCATCGGGAGCCGGCGTCGTGGCGCGTCGATTGGGGAGGTCACGGTGCTCATCGTGCCAGACCGTTGCCGCGTCGCGCGCCACCGCGACGTCTGCGTGTGCGCGCGCCGAGGGCCAGCGTGGCGGCGATTCGACCACTGGCGCCGGTGACGCCGCCGCCGGGATGTGTCGAGGCGCCCGCGAGGAGGACGCCGTCCGCGCCGGGCACGCGGTGGTGTGCCAGGTCGGGGTGCGGTCGCCACATGAACATCTGGTCGATCGACATCTCCACGTGCATGATGTTGCCGCCGGTGAGTCCGAGTTCGGTTTCCAGATCAGCCGGTGTCTGCACGTGGAGGTGCTCGATGGTGTCGGTGAATCCCGGTGCGTGCCGGTCGAGTTCGCCGCAGACGGCATCGGCTGCGACCTCGCCCAACTGCGCCCACGAGCGCTCGCCCGCAAGTCGGTACGGATGCCACTGAGCCCAGAGCGTCAGCAGGTGTCGTCCGGGTGGAGCGAGGGTCGGGTCGATCGCGGAGTAACTCATGGCGACGCAGGCCGGACGCTCGGGTAGCTCGCCGACCGCCGCCGCGGCCTGGGCACGCACGAGGTGGGCGCGATCGGTGACGAGCAGACCCAGGCCGGAGTGCACGCTGTGTGCAGGCAGCCCCGATGGCAGCCCGGGATAGTCCGGCAGTGCCGTGGTGCCCACTCGAACCGCCATCCCGATGCCGTTGCCGACGACCACCGACGACCGCCACCGCCGCGCAGTGTCGGCATCGAAGCCACCCGCGGTCAGCAAGTCGAGGGTGGTGAGCACGTGGCAGGCGGCGATCACCTGATGGGTACAGCGGGGTGGCGATCCGTCGAACTCGACGCGCCAATGGTCGGAGCAGCGAGTGATCGATTCGGCCGGGGTGCCGACCGCAACCGCGCCGCCGTCGCCGGTGATGCGCGCGATCAGCGCCTGTGCGAGTGCGCCGCTGCCCCCGACGGCGCGTCCGGGTGGTATCCGGTGCATGAGTGCCGCAAACCCGACCATCGGTGCGGTGCCCGGTGCGCTCATCGGTGGTCCGGACTGCGCACCGAACCAGGCCAGCCCCGCCTTGAGGTGTTCGGAGGAGAACCAGCGGTCGAGGAGCGAGTCGCCCGACGCCATCAGTTCTTGCGAGAGCGCCATCATCTGCCCGGCGCGGCGACCGGCGATTCCGGTGCGTGCCGTCGACGCAGTGTCACCGAGTCCGACGAACGCGCCCGCGAATCGTCCCGGCGTGGCCGGCCGGTAGAAGGTGCGCATCACGGCCTCGGCACGCGGTCCCCAGGTTGCCACGAAGCGTCGATATGCGTCGGCGTCGGCTGGGCCGCAAGCCTTTTCGATCGATGCGCAGGTGGCGTCGAGGTCGGTGCGGAACACGATGGGCGGCGCCGAGTCGGTGGCGGGGACAAATGCCCACGGATCGCAGTCCAAGTACTGCAGACCCGCCTCGGGCAGACGGAGTTCGTCGAGGATGGGGGAGTGCCGGATCATCAGATGTGCCGAGGAGCCGCGATCGACCCGGTAGCCGGGGAAGCGTTCCACCGTCGACGTGGCACCACCCGGGACCGTGTCGCGCTCCACGACGACGACGTCGCGGCCGGCCTGCGCCAGGTATGCCGCCGCGACCAGACCGTTATGGCCCGATCCGATGACGATGGCGTCGGCGATGCCGGCCCCACCGCACGTTTGGGTGCTCACGGTTGCGGTCCGGCTGCCGGCCCGAGGTCGACCGGAAGCCGACGGCCGAGGAATGCGAAGGGGCGCGGATCGCCGGTGAACGTGAAGTTTCGCAGGACGTCGGTGAATCCCATTCGCCGGTACAGCGACCACGCGCGATTGCGTTCCTCGGGGATCTCCGGAGTGGACAGCAGGACGTGACTCTCAGGCCGTTCGGTCAGCAGCCGGCCCAGCAGCCACTGTCCGATTCCGCGACCCTGGGCGCTCGGGTGCACGTGCAGTTCGGTGAGTTCGAAATAGTCGGCCGCAATCCCTTCGACGACCTCGGCTGGATGCCCACGTTGGCGTAACCCGAGGCGGAGTTGCTGATTCCACCACTGGTCGGGCGCGCCGGTGTAGCCGTAGGCGATGCCGACGAGGACGTCGTTCTCCCCGAGCCCCACCGGCGGCTGCACCCGGCGGCGTGAGCCGGGCAGGGTGTGGGCCTCGTGCGGCGACACCGTGGTCACCGCTCCCAGCGCACGCCATCCGGGCCGCCCGATGTGCTCGCGCCACAGCGCTGCCCGGTGCACCTCCGTGCCGCGCGGGTATCGCATCGCGGTCACGTAGATGTCGAGGGCGGGTTCGAGCCACAGTCGGGCATCCTGCCCGGTCAGGGTGACCAGCCGGATCGTCAACGCCTCGCTGACCTTTCTCTCGGGATGGTCGGGGTGGGGGAACTTGTCACACCCGTCTTGAAGGATGGAGCAGAGCTAGCTATATTGAACGTGTCGAACGGGTGTTCGATGGATGTGCCTCCGCAAGCTGTTCGCGCGCACCCCGACGACGCGTCGCTTCGGCGGTGGGCGAGGGAAGCGCCTGCCGCCGAAGCGTCCGAGACGCTCCTGGAGTCTGGAGGAATCATGCGCGATCGCCGATCGCAGGCCCGACGCCGGTCGGTGCCTGCCGCGGGCCGGGTGGCTGCAGACCCGATCGTGGTGGGCCGCGCACGAGATCTGCTGGACCGTGCGCACATCCTGTTCGACAACGCGGACGGTGTCCCCGACGACCCCGAGCGATTCCGCCAGTACTACCTGGCCGCGCTACGTGCGGCGGGCGCAGCGCTCGCCGTCCACGAACTGCCCGGACGTCCGCGGCGTGGGGCCACCGACGCGTGGTCGCGCACGGTCGTCGTGGTTCCTGAGCTGGCCCGCGAGGTGCAGGTCTTCGCGTCGCTGTCGGCCACCCGCATGCGCATCGAGTCCGGGATCGTTCGAACGATCGACCCGCGCTACGTTGCCGCGATGCGCGTGGCGGTCACCGGATTCCTGCAGCACGTCGAGGCTCACGTCATCGCTTATGAGCAGGGCCGGGTGAGTCAGGGGAACGATTCGATGGGCCGTACGGCGTGACGTGAGCCGCTCACCGCGACGCCGTTGACGACAGATCGACGCAGAACGGCAGGTAATGGTGGTCGGAGGTGCATTCACCTCGTATCATGGGATCAGAACAGGCGCATTCGCATGAAAATGCGCCCGAGGGTGACGTCGTAGTCGGCGTTACGCGGCCAGTTGGGAGAAGGAGGGTCGGTGCCACTTTCGGAGCACGAGCAGCGCATGCTCGAACAGATCGAAAACGCTCTGTACGCGGAAGACCCCAAGTTTGCGTCCAGTGTGAAGCGTCGGCGCCTCGGAAAGGCGAGCGGCCGCAGGCGGCTGCAGGCCGTGGCGATCTTTGTCGTCGGGCTCGTCCTGCTGGTCGGTGGGCTCGTCGTGGGTATCGACATCGGCGGCTT
This sequence comes from Gordonia sp. NPDC003585, assembly GCF_040610755.1. NCBI lineage: Bacteria > Bacillati > Actinomycetota > Actinomycetes > Mycobacteriales > Gordoniaceae > Gordonia > Gordonia sp. NPDC003585. The sequence goes on from NZ_JBEXMX010000084.1 coordinate 17,580, forward strand.
CCCGATCGTGAGTCTCATCGGGTTCCTCGTCATGTTTGCCGCTGGGCTCTTCGCGCTCTGGGGCGGGGGTTCCGACGCGGCCGGCGGCGACCGATCGCGTCGGGGCGGCAAGAAGCAGTCCGGAGGGGCGGGCGCGCAGAAGCGCAAGCTGTCCGAGCGGATGGAAGAACGCTTCAATCGCCGTTTCGAGCAGGAGTGATCTGAGCACGCCACACGTCGGCTGACACGTTCGCTGACACTTTTACGTACGTACCGCCAGAGCCGCGCACCGAGGTGCGCGGCTCTCGCGCTTTCCGGTGGTCCATCCCGTCCCGATCCGAAGAGTTCGGTGAGCGGCGCTGCGACCTGGGGAAATGCGTCGGCGTCCTGCCGCAAAGTCTAGGGGAAGAACTTCCTCCCCGGGGTTCGTAGTCCTCCGCGAGAATTTTCTGGGGGAGGACACCAAGGGTAGGGGACGAGTTTCTTCCCCTACTTTTGTCCGCGCGACTCCCCGCCGTGCCCCACCCGGGCTCCCCACTACGCCCCACCTGGACGCCCCACTGTGCCCCACCATTGCGTCGGAGCACGTCACATGTGACCCGGACGACGCAATCTGTCACTCTGATATGCCCAAAGAGCATCGTGAATCGCCGTTGCCACAAAATTTCCCCCACCCAATTTCTAGCCTCTGAGCAGGTTCTTTGATGGCTCTTGCTCACACAGGGCCACGAGGGGGTGGAAAGTGGTGGAAAGTGGGGTACTGTGGCAGCACCGGGTGAGGCAGACCGGAAATGCCGAACCCGGTGGGCGGGAGGTACCGACATGGCAGTGCGATTTGTCGGCACATTCACGCCCAAGCTGGACGACAAAGGGCGACTCACGTTGCCCGCCAAGTTTCGCGACGCGCTGGCAGGAGGGGTGATGGTCACGAAGGGCCAAGACCACAGCCTGTCGGTGTATCGAACCGAAGAGTTCGACGCGATGGCGGAGAAGATCGTCGAGGCGTCCCGCAACGATCCGGAAGCCCGCGCCTACCAGCGCTACTTCTTCGCCAGTTCGGAGGAGCAGCGGCCCGACGGGCAGGGGCGGATCCCGTTGTCCGCCGACCATCGGGCGTACGCGGGACTGACCAAGGAATGTGTGGTGTTCGGCAGTTTCGATCACCTGGAGATCTGGGATGCCGTCGCATGGCGTGACTACCAGAGCCAGCACGAGGAGAACTTCTCGGCCGCGAACTCGGCCGCGTTGAACGCGGTCTTGTAGCCGAGATGATGGGCGGACAGATGAACAGGGCTTCGGGTGGTACGAGGCCCCGGCCCGGTCCGACCCTGGCGTACTTCCCCAACGCCAGGTGCGTGACCGGGTCGGGACCCCGACTCACCCGAAGTGCCACCTCCGCAACGCCTCCCGTCCGACTGCCGAATCCGAGGGGTGCATCCGTGGACGAACACGCCGACTCCGACGACACCGGTCGCCATGGCCACGTCCCGGTGATGGCGAACCGGATGGCCGACCTGCTCGCTCCAGCGCTCGAGGGCCCAGGTCCACGAATCTTCGTCGACGCCACACTGGGCGCCGGCGGTCACAGCGAGCTGATCCTGCGCCGCTTCCCCGAGGCCCGGTTGATCGGGATCGACCGCGACGCACAGGCGTTGGCCATCGCCGGCCGGCGCCTGGCCGACATGGCCGACCGGATCTCGTTGCACCAGGCGCGATTCGACAGCCTGGCAGAGGTGCTCGACGACGCGGAGGTATCCGACATCGACGCGGCGCTCTTCGACCTCGGAGTGTCGTCGATGCAACTCGACCAGGCCGACCGCGGCTTTGCCTACGCCGCCGACGCGCCGCTCGACATGCGCATGAACACCACCGACGGTCTGACCGCGGCCGACGTGCTCAACACCTACTCGCACGGGGACCTCGCCCGCGTGCTCTCGGACTACGGTGAAGAACGATTCGCGGGACGGATCGCGTCTGCTGTTCTCCGCGAGCGCGCCCGGGAGCCGTTCACCACCAGCGCCAGACTCGTCGAACTGCTGTATGACACGATCCCGGCTGCCACGCGACGGACCGGCGGCCATCCCGCGAAACGCACCTTTCAGGCGCTGCGCATCGAGGTCAATCACGAACTCGACGCGATCCGCGACGTACTGCCGGTGGCGCTGTCCGCGCTGCGTGTGGGCGGCCGTGTGGCGGTGATGAGCTACCAATCATTGGAAGATCGAATCATCAAGCGCGAGTTCGCGACTCGCACCACCTCGACGTCCCCGCGGGGACTCCCGGTGGAACTGCCCGGCACTGCGCCGCGGTTTCGCCTGGTCACCCGCGGCGCCGAGCGTCCCGACGAGCACGAACTCGAGGTCAACCCACGGTCGGCCCCGGTTCGGGTGCGGGTGATCGAGCGAATCGGGTCCGACGGCCCAGGCCAGGGGAGGCGTAAAGCATGACCATCTTGCAGGACGCGCCCGACGATGCGACCGCTGCGCAACGCGCACGCCGCGAACAGCGCCGGCGCCGCGTCGAATCGGATCGGCCGACCCGTTCGGCGGCTGCGCAACGGGCGCTCGATCGTCGACGTCGGCGGGTCGACACCGACGCGGACCGACCGCGCGCACGGACCGCCCCGCGGACCGAGCCGTCGCAGCGGACGTCGTTGCGAGAACGGGTGCGCCACATCCCCTTTGTGGTCCCGGTGATCGCGATCCTCGTGGTCGGTCTGGGTCTGAGTCTGTGGTTGTCCACCAAAGCCGCCCAGGATTCCTACGAGCTCGGTGTACAGCGCAAGCAGAACCAGGCGCTGACCGATCAGGTCGACGCGCTCAAGCGGGACTACGAGTCGGGTGACTCTGCTCCGGAATTAGCTTACAAGGCAGCACAATTGGGCATGGTGCCGGCGCAGAATCCGGCGCGAATGATCGTCGAACCCAACCGGCGGCCGCGGATCGTGGGTACGCCGTCTCCGGCCACCGGCACGCCGATGGCCCCGCTCAACCCGAGAACCACCCCTGAACCGACCGCCACCATCGATCCCAGGCAGGTGGACGATTCGATCGGACTCGGCGGGCCGTCGTCGGGAGCCCCGGGGGCTGCGACGACGCCGGCCGCGCCGACCACGCCGTCGAACACCCAAACACCTTCCGGTGCACCATCTTCGGCCGTACCCACCGCACCCGCCGCGAGTTCGGTGGTGCCGAGCACGGCGCCCGTGGCACCGACCGGTGCGGCTCGCTGATCGCTCGTGAACACGCTTCCGGTCAGAACTGCGTCCATGTCAATCGCAACCCGCCGACCGCAAATTCTCGGGAATGCCGTTGATCCGGTGGACAATTGACCCCATGACACGTGCGACTTCCGATCGTCGGACCGCCAAGGCCGGCCGTGGTGGGCCTCGACGGCCGATGAGGGAGAAGCTCACCGGGGCCTCGCCATCCGGCGGTGCCACGCGCGGTCCCCAGAGCTTCTTCTTCCGTGCACGTGCCGCCGGTGTGCTGGTGGTGATCGCGGTGATCGCCGTCGCGGTCCGCATGGTGGTGGTGCACACCATCGATGCCCCGTCGATCGCGGCCGAGGCGGCTCAACAGCGCGAGTTCACCCAGATCCTCACCGCCAAACGCGGATCGATCCTCGACCGCAACGGTCGCCCGCTGGCCTATACCGACGAGGCCCGTGCATTGACGTTTCTGCCTCGTGCCGTTCGCAAGTCGATCGATGCCGAGCGCCAGGACAATCCCGCCCTCCCCGATGCGAACACGCGGTTGCGGGAGATCGCGCGCGGAGTGTCGGTCGCGCTCGGCGGGTCGATCAGCGAGCAGGACATCCTCGCCAAGGTGACGAGTAACGAGACGTTCGTCTATCTGGCGAGATCGGTGAGCCCCGACGTGGCATCCCGCATCATCTCCGACTATCCCGAGGTGGGCGCCGATCCGCAGAGCATCCGGCTCTATCCCGGCGGCGCGCTGGCCGCCAACATCGTCGGCGACGTCAACTACGACGGCAACGGCTTGATCGGTCTGGAGGCCTCCCTCGACGCACTGCTCGCCGGCACCAACGGATCCAAGACCTACGACCGCGGCTCGGACGGCGCGATCATCCCGGGCAGCACCCGCAACGTACACCCGGCGATCAACGGTGACACCGTCCGACTCACCATCGACGCCGACGCCCAATGGTTTGTGCAGACGGCGGTGGCGCGCGCCAAGGTGGCGTCGGGGGCCCGCAGTGCGTCGGCGGTGGTTCTCGATGCACGCACCGGCGAGGTGCTCGCGATGGCGAATGACGGCACCTTCAACGCCTCCCGCCCATTGTCCGAGCAGCCACGGGCCGATCTCGGAAATCCCTCGGTGACATCACCGTTCGAGCCGGGCTCGGTCAACAAACTCATCACAGCGTCCGCGGCCATCGAATACGGCGTCACGACACCCGGTGCGGTACACCGTGTTCCGGGCAGTATTCGGATGGCCGGTGTCACCGTGAACGACGCGTGGTCGCACGGGGTGGAGCCGTATACGACGACCGGTATCTTCGGGAAGTCGTCGAACGTCGGCACGCTGATGCTTGCTCGCCGGGTCGGCGAAGAACGCTTCGCGGACATGGTGAACCGCTTCGGCCTCGGGCAGCGGACCGGTGTCGGCCTGCCGGCCGAGAGTGCCGGTGAGGTGCCCGCGCTCAGTCAGTGGTCCGGCGGTTCGTTCGCCAACCTTCCCATCGGACAGGGTCTTTCGATGACGCTGCTGCAGATGACGGCGATGTATCAGGCGATTGCGAACGACGGACTACGGATACCGCCGCGAATTATGCTGCCCGACAACGACAGTGACAGCCGTTCCGCGATCCGGCCGAATCCCGTCCGGGTCGTCAGCCCGCAGACGGCTCGGACGGTGCGCGACATGTTCCGGGCGGTCATCCAGGATGACCCGATGGGAGTGCAGAACGGCACCGGTGCCAAGGCCGCGGTTCCCGGCTACCAGGTCTCGGGCAAGACCGGCACCGCCCAGCAGGTGGACCCGTCATGCGGGTGCTATTCGAACTCGCGCTACAACATCACCTTCGCCGGTATCGCTCCCGCGGACAATCCTCGCTACGTCGTCGGCATCATGCTCGACAACCCGCGTCGCAGCTCGGACGGCTCCGGCGGACAGTCCGCCGCGCCGCTGTTCAGTTCCATCGCCTCGTGGATGTTGCAGCGCGACCGCGTGCCGCTCTCGCCACGCCCGACGCCGCGGCTGGTGCTGACCGCGGGCTGACCAACTGGCATGTCGCGAGGTGCGGGCCAGGGCTCGGACCGCCGCACCGTCGTCACCGGGTGAGCCGGTATCGTGAGTTCGTTCCGGGACCGGAGTGAGGAGGCGGGTACGCCATGGCGTCTGGTCGTCGTCACCCGCGCGGTGCGTCGAAGGCGGACCGGCGTGGGCCGGGCGCGTTGCGTCCCACGTCGGTCACGCCGACAGCTGTGTCGGTCCTGTCGACCTCGACCGGCGCGCGTCTCGAC
>NZ_JBEXMX010000085.1:0-22503 GCF_040610755.1 Gordonia sp. NPDC003585
GGGCAGAAAGTAGGGGAAGAACCTTCCCCTACTTTCAGTGGTCCGGCGCCTCGCTGACGTGGCCCGTTCGCCTGCCCTTCGAGGCATCCCTCGGCTGGCGCCTCGGGCACCTCACGGAGCGGCGGGGTGGTGGACGCTTATGCGCAGGTCAGAGCGCGAATCACCGAACTCTTCGAATCAGCGACCCACGCGCCGACGGCGACGGCGATCGTGGCGGCAGGGTGGAGGTCGGGGCCGGTGGCCAGGATCGGGCCCCTGACGGTGGTCGTCCGGGTATGTCCCGGAAGCGGACGCTGATGGACCCGATCTCAGTCATCGATTGTCGGTAGTTGCGTTCCACCGAACGCGATGCCAGGCACTTGCGCCCAAAAACAGGGGAAGAAACTTCTTCCCCTGGCCTTGGTGTCTTCCCCCCAGAAATTTCTCGCGGACGACTACGAACCCCGGGGAAGAAGTTCTTCCCCTAAGACGCCGACGAGGACAAACGCGGCCACACCAAGATATGGCAGCACCGGGGCGACCACGTCGTTGATCATGGCGCAACACTAGGCCAGTCGACGCAGCGGACGCTTGCCCGTCGCATTCGATGAAATGATCCCGATCCGACGGCGGCGCGAACGTGCGCATTTGGCCTGTTCTCGCAGTTCGCGTAACATGGATCGTCGGTGCGCTTCCCGTGCCGGATACCTTCGTGTGTTCACGTGGTTTCCGGTGTGGACCAGCGCCGATGGTGCGGTCAGCAACCGTGCCAACACCCTAACGGATAAACACGGTTTCAACCCGGCCAAGAGGTAACTCAGGCCAGGATCGCGGAGGACATGGCGAAGAAAGACGGGGCCATCGAGGTCGAGGGTCGAGTGATCGAACCCCTGCCCAATGCAATGTTTCGCATTGAGCTGGAGAACGGACACAAGGTTCTCGCCCACATCAGTGGCAAGATGCGGCAGCACTACATCCGCATCCTGCCCGAGGACCGGGTCGTCGTGGAACTCTCGCCCTACGACCTGGGTCGTGGGCGCATCGTTTATCGGTACAAGTAAGACTTCCTTTCCCGAACACGGGTGAGGGCAGCACGGGCCCGGCTTCGTCGTGCCCGGACATTCAAGGAGAAGCGGACGTGAAGGTTCAGCCGAGCGTCAAGCCGATCTGCGAGAAGTGCAAGGTGATCCGCCGTAACGGTCGGGTCATGGTGATCTGCGAGAACCTGCGTCACAAGCAGCGTCAGGGCTGATCACTCGCAACCCTCCGGGTCGCTTGAGAACACATAACTGAATACGAGAAACCAGAGCTGAACAAAGACTTGTGAAGCCCTCCTGGCACCAGCACCGACAAACGGGTCGGCGCCCACCTCCGGTTCAGAGGCCGGAGCTTTCCGCAGAGTGAAAGACGGACCAGGAGCAGACCTCTGAGAAGAACAGGAAACGCCACATGGCACGTGTTGCTGGTGTGGATCTCCCCCGCGAAAAGCGGCTGGAGATCGCACTGACCTACATCTATGGAGTTGGTCGTACCACCTCCAAGGAGATCCTCGAGGGCACCGGGCTCAGCCCCGACCTCCGCGCGAAGGATCTCACCGACGCAGACGTCGCAAAGCTGCGTGAGTACATCGAAGCCTCGGTGAAGGTCGAGGGTGACCTGCGCCGCGAGGTTCAGGCCGACATTCGACGCAAGATCGAGATCGGCTGCTACCAGGGCCTGCGCCACCGTCGTGGTCTGCCGGTCCGCGGACAGCGCACAAAGACCAATGCCCGCACTCGTAAGGGCCCGAAGAAGACCATCGCCGGGAAGAAGAAGTAATGCCTCCTAAGTCACGTAGCGCAGGCCCCAAGAAGGGCGCACGCCGTCGCGATAAAAAGAACGTCCCGCACGGCAACGCACACATCAAGTCGACGTTCAACAACACCATCGTGTCGATCAGCGACCCCAACGGAAACGTCATCAGCTGGGCGTCGTCGGGTCACGTCGGTTTCAAGGGCTCGCGCAAGAGCACCCCGTTCGCGGCTCAGCTCGCGGCCGAGAACGCTGCGCGCAAGGCCCAGGAGCACGGCGTCAAGAAGGTCGACGTGTTCGTCAAGGGACCGGGTTCGGGTCGTGAGACCGCCATCCGCTCCCTGCAGGCTGCCGGCCTCGAGGTCGGCACCATTTCCGATGTCACCCCGCAGCCGCACAACGGTTGCCGTCCGCCCAAGCGGCGTCGGGTCTAGCGGGAAAGGAAGAAGATAAACAATGGCTCGTTATACCGGCCCCGCAACAAAGAAGTCCCGTCGTCTTCGCGTCGACCTCATCGGAGGCGACCAGGCGTTCGAGCGTCGTCCCTACCCGCCCGGCCAGCACGGCCGTTCGCGGATCAAGGAGAGCGAATACCTGCAGCAGCTGCAGGAGAAGCAGAAGGCCCGCTTCACCTACGGAGTGATGGAAAAGCAGTTCCGTCGCTACTACGAAGAGGCCAATCGTCGTAACGGCAAGACCGGCGACGAGCTGCTGAAGATCCTCGAGACCCGTCTCGACAACGTAGTGTACCGCGCCGGCCTGGCCCGGACCCGTCGTCAGGCCCGCCAGATGGTCACCCACGGCCACTTCACCGTCAACGGTGTTCGTGTCGACGTGCCCAGCTACCGCGTGAGCCAGTACGACATCATCGACGTTCGTCCGAAGTCGCTGCAGACCGTCCCGTTCCAGATCGCCAAGGAAATCCAGGGCGATCGTGTGGTTCCGGGCTGGCTGCAGGTGGTTCCGTCGACGCTGCGCATCCTCGTGCACCAGGTGCCCGAGCGCGCTCAGATCGACGTGCCGCTCACCGAACAGCTCATCGTCGAGTTCTACTCCAAGTAGTTCTTCGAATCAGTAATCGCCGAGCAGCATCAGCTGTTTCGGTCCACCTTCTAGGCCGTCAAATAGCGGTCGGCCACAAGGAGAGAACACGAAATGCTCATCTCACAGCGACCCACTCTGACCGAGGAGATCATCGCCGAGGACCGGTCCAAGTTCGTCATCGAACCGCTCGAACCCGGCTTCGGCTACACCCTCGGCAACTCGCTGCGTCGTACCCTGCTCAGCTCGATTCCGGGTGCTGCAATCACCAGCATCCGCATCGACGGTGTGCTCCACGAGTTCACCACCGTCCCCGGGGTCAAGGAAGACGTCACCGACATCATCCTGAACCTCAAGGGCCTCGTGGTGAGCTCCGAAGAGGACGAGCCGGTCACCATGTACGTGCGTAAGCAGGGTCCGGGCACCGTCACCGGCGCCGACATCGTGCCCCCGGCCGGTGTCACCGTGCACAACCCCGATCTGCACATCGCCACCCTGAACGACAAGGGCAAGCTCGAGATCGAGCTCGTCGTCGAGCGGGGCCGCGGCTATGTGCCGGCCGTGCAGAACAAGGCGTCGGGTGCCGAGATCGGCCGGATTCCGGTCGACTCGATCTACTCGCCGGTGCTCAAGGTGACCTACAAGGTCGAGGCCACCCGCGTGGAGCAGCGCACCGACTTCGATCGGCTCGTGCTCGACGTGGAGACCAAGAACTCGATCAGCGCACGTGATGCGCTGGCGTCCGCGGGCAAGACCCTCGTCGAACTCTTCGGGCTCGCCCGGGAGCTCAACGTGGAGGCCGAGGGCATCGAGATCGGACCGTCGCCTGCCGAGGCCGACCACATCGCGTCGTTCAGCCTCCCGATCGAGGATCTCGAGCTGACCGTTCGTTCCTACAACTGCCTCAAGCGCGAGGGTGTTCACACCGTCGGCGAGCTGGTTGCCCGGACCGAGTCGGACCTGCTCGACATCCGTAACTTCGGCCAGAAGTCGATCGACGAGGTCAAGGTCAAGCTGCACGCGCTCGGACTGTCGCTCAAGGACAGCCCGGCCAGCTTCGACCCGTCGCAGGTCGCCGGTTACGACCCCGCCACCGGCACGTGGTCGGACGACGCGTCGTTTGACGCCGACTCCGGTGAGGATTTTGCAGAGACCGAGCAGCTGTAAGGCTCTCCCAAACCCTGACTTCCGGTCGAGAGACCGAGAGTTTCTTCTAGGAGAAGAGAAATGCCCAAGCCCACCAAGGGTGCCCGTCTCGGCGGGTCGGCCAGCCACCAGAAGGCGATGCTGGCGAATCTCGCCACCTCGCTCTTCGAGCATGGTCGTATCACCACCACCGAGGCCAAGGCCAAGCGCCTGCGCCCGTACGCAGAGAAGCTGATCACCCACGCCAAGGCCGGCAAGCTGGCCAACCGTCGTGAGGTGCTCAAGGTGATCCGCGACAAGGACGTCGTGCACACGCTGTTCGACGAGATCGGCCCGCACTTCGCCGATCGCAACGGCGGATACACCCGCATCATCAAGACACTGAACCGCAAGGGCGACAACGCCCCCATGGCCGTGATCGAGCTGGTGCGTGAGTCCACCGCGTCGAGCGAGGCAAGCCGCGCCACTCGCGTCGCTGCTTCGAAGAAGGCCGCCGCCGGGAGCGAAGCGAGCGGGGCGAATGTCACCGCTGAGGAGAAGCTCGACGCGACCGAAGAGGCCGTTGCCGAGTCTGACGAGGCGCCGGAGAACGTCGTGGAGGCCGTTGAGGCCGACGCCGACGACGCCGCTGTCGAGAACGCCGAAGCTGTTGCCGAGGCCGTCGACGACGAGTCGAGTGCTGCCACCGCTCCCGAGGCCGAGGCCGAGGGTGTCGACGTGGACGGCGACAAGAAGTAGTCCGTAGGGCTACTCTGCATTCATGACAGAACCCGCTGTCACCGATGTCGGTGGCAGCGGGTTCTGTCGTCCCGAGCGGAGCGAGATGATCCGTTTACGCCTCGACGTCGGTTACGACGGAACGGATTTCGCCGGCTGGGCGCGGCAGACCGATCAGCGGACGGTGTGCGCGATGCTCGAGGACACGTTGTCGACGGTGCTGCGCGTCCCGGTGCGTCTCACGGTCGCCGGTCGCACCGACGCGGGTGTCCACGCGACCGGACAGGTCTGCCACACCGACATTCCCGTCTCCGCGTTGCAGACCCGAAGCATCGCCGGCGACCCGTCACTGCTCGTCGGACGGCTCGCCAAGATGCTGCCAAACGACGTCCGCGTCAAGGAGATCGCCACCGTCAGTGCCGATTTCGACGCCCGATTCTCCGCGTTGCGTCGGCACTACGAGTACCGGCTGACCGACGCACGATGGGGTGCCGAGCCGGTCGTCTCGCGTATCACCGCGGCCTGGCGTCGGCCGCTCGACGTCGACGCGATGAACGCCGCGTCGGCATCATTGTTGGGGCTCAACGACTTTGCCGCGTTCTGTCGTCGCCGGGAAGGTGCGACGACGATCCGCGACCTCCAGCGATTCTCGTGGACACGGCAGGCCGACGGGGTGCTCGTCGGCCAGGTGAGCGCCGACGCGTTCTGCTGGTCGATGGTGCGGTCGCTCGTGGGTGCGGTCGCCAGTGTCGGGGATGGTCGGCGTGACGTCGACTGGTGCCGCGGACTGCTCGCGGAAACCGAACGCAGCAGCAAGGTTCCGGTCGCCGAGGCGCGGGGTCTGTGCCTCGTGGGCGTCGATTACCCGGATGATTCCGAACTCGCCGCCCGCAATGCGATCACCCGAGATGTGCGTACCGACACCGGCGCCGGCGGCTGCTGCGGCGCGTGACCTCTATGCGGCGCTGTGGCCACCGCATCTGAAATCTGCCCCAGATTTCCGCCCGAGACAAAGCCGCCGTCGACACTATGGCAACGTCGGCACACCCCCGCGCGGAAATCAGGGGCGGTTTTCGGATCTGGGCACACCATGGCCCGCCTGCTCGCCGTCGGGCCGTTGCCTCACGCGTCGAATCAGGTGGCGTTGCGTTCGTCCTCGATGGCCTCGAGTACTTCTTCGACCGTCTCGTCGTCCCCGACGAACTCGTCGAGCCGCTGCCCCTCGGTCATGAGGTGCCGCCAGTTGAGCGGGTCGAACACCACGGGTTCGTTGCGCTGCATGAAGTCGATGACGATGCGGCAGAAGCGTTCCGGGTCGTCGTGGAACGGGAAATGTCCTGAACCGACGAAGGTTTCGAAGTCCGAGTGGGGAATCGCGGCGTGCGCGAGTTCGCCGTGGTGGTAGGGGATCACCGAATCCTCGTCGCCCCAGACGATCAGCACCGGCAGCCGTTCGGTGAGATAGCAGCGGTCCAGCATGGTGACCGACTGCCCACGCCAGTCGACGACCGCGCGCAACGTTCGCAGGAACGCCGCATACGACTTGGGATCGGCCAGGTCGCCGAGCACCCGCATCATGTCCTCGTGGTCGATGAGGAGGTGTTTGGGGGAAGCCGCATTCGGGACGAACGACGGCAGCGGCGCCTCGACCACCCCCTTGGCCGCCAGCTTGAGCCCGGGGATCACGCCGGGTACCCGCAGCACCGACAGCAGCTGATGTACCACCGGCAGTGAGATGAAGCGCAGTGCGGGATTGACCTCGCGTGTGACCCCTCCGGCGGCGACGAGCACCAGCCGCTCGACGAACCGCGGGAACTGGTAGCAGAACTGCATGGCAACGCCGCCGCCGAGCGAATGCCCGACCACGGTGACCTTCGAGTGGCCCAGCACGACGAGGAGGTCGCGCATACCGTTCGCGAAGGCGGGGACCGAGTAGTCGGCGCGCGGCTTGTCGGACTTCCCGTGGCCGAGCAGATCCGGCGCGATCACCGTGTAGTGCTGGGCGAGGATGGGGATTACCTCGTTCCAGGTCGACGAGTTGTCCCCGATCCCGTGGATCAGCAGCAGCGCCGGTCCGCTGCCCGCAATGCGGTAGGCGCGGCGGTATCCGTGGATGGTGTGGTACTCGATGCGCACGTCCGTGTCACTGACGGGACGCAACACCGGACCCGAGGGCTTGGTCGGCACGGTTGATCTCCTCGGTCTTCACGACGTCGTGAACAGGGCTGTACGGGCGCGCACCGCGTCGCCCTTACCCCCGAGTAAACCCCACCATGGGACGATTCGCCCAACATGTTGCATCGAGTTAACGCGACACCGAGTTCGACGCTGCCGTGTACTCGAGATGAATTTCTCGCTGTCGACCGCGTCGGCCCAGGTGAGAGCCGAGACCAGCCCAGTTCGACGCTAGGCTGGGGTCGATGAATCCGTTCGATATCGACACCTTCCTGGCGACCGCCGGGCTCATCGGATTGTGCGTCCTCGTCTTCGTCGAAACCGGTCTGCTGATCGGTTTCATCTTTCCCGGCGACTCGGTCCTGTTCACCGCCGGCGTGTTCGCCGCCCAGCCCGACCCGTTCGCTCCGCTGTGGCTGCTCTGCGTCGCCGTTCCGATCGCCGCGATCATCGGCGACCAATGCGGCTACTTCATCGGCCGCTACTTCGGCAAGAGGGTTCTCGAGGGGCGGATGATGCGCACGATCGGCCCGGAGTACGTCGCACGCACCCACGCCTACTTCGACCGTTTCGGTCCGCTGACGGTGTTCTTCGGACGGTTCATCGGCATCGTCCGTACGTTGACGCCGCTCGTGGCCGGCTTCAGCGGGATGTCGTACCGCTTGTTCACCCTGTTCAGCGTGCTGGGCAGCTTCGCCTGGGCGGCTGGGATCATCCTCCTCGGCTACTTCCTCGGGAACGTTCCGTTGATCCGCGACAACATCGAGGTGTTCATCATCGCCTCGGTGGTGACGATCGTCGTCCCGACGTTCATTCACCTGGCCCGACGCTGGCATCAGTCGCGACGCACGGTCGACGCGGAAAGGTCGCATACCGCTGGTTGACGTGCGCCCGACCGACGTGGGGCCGTCGCGGTCAGGTCACCTTCGCTGTCGCCGCCGCGAGCTTCGGCGTGATCTGCTGCAGCGCGAAATACAGCGACCCGGGGGTGCCGGCTCCCATCGCCTGGACGATGGGATCGTCTTCGGGGAGTTCGATGGCGCGGCCGTCGCGGGTCACCGGTAGCGAGTTGATCAGCGGATCGTTCTGCAGTGCGGAGAACGGCAGGCTGATGGTGGTGAACACCGCCACCTGGGAGTCGAGCGCCGACACCTTCTCTACCGGGACGGCCGCGAAGAAGCCTTGCGCCTGAAGGTCTTTGACCGGTGGATACTGGACGTAGCCGAGTTCGGCGAAGGTGTCGAAGCGGGCGTCGCCCGGCAGGTAGGCGCCGTAGGCGCTGCCGAACTTGGCTCCCCAGTTGAATGTCTTGCCGGCGAAGGCGGGGTTGGCCGTCTTGATCTGGTTCTGCAGGTCGGTGGTCTTGGTGATCTGCGCCTGACCTTCGTCGCGCTTGCCGAGGGCGTTGGCGATCAGCGTCGTCTGCACCTTCCAGTTCACTGCGTAGTCGGGTGCGCCCTCGGGTGCGGTGACCACCGGAGCGATTTCTTTGAGGCTGTCGGTGACCTTGGAGTCGGCCTTGGCGCGGACGTTGAGGATCAGGTCGGGATTCAGCTCCTTGATCTGCTGATAGTTGAAGTCGCCGGCGCTGGCTGCGGGAATGAGAGTCGGAGTGTCCGTACCGAATTGGGCCGATGCCCACGATCCGACGCCCTTGGTGTCCGCGCCGAAGGACATCCAGTCGTAGATGGCGATCGGCTTGACGCCCAGCCCCAGCGCGATCTCGCCGTCCGACCATCCCAGTGCGACCACTCGTGGCGAGTCCGGTAGTCCGAGGTCGGGAGTCGACGACGGGTCGGAGTACACCTGATTCTCGGTGGTGTCGGTCTGAATGCACCCGCCCAGCGCGATCACCAGGCCGAGCATCATCCCGATGCCGAGCAGTCGGGTGATCAACGTCGATCTTCTCATCGTGACTCCTTTGTCGATGGCGTGGGTTTCGGAGTGCGCTCGCGAAGCGATGCGGTGTCGCCGGGCACCGCGTCGAAGGACACCGCCCCGGTGCCCAGCGGAATCACCAGCGGCGTATCGGTTTCCGGGTCGTTGATGATCCGCGACCGCACGCCGAAGGTTTCATGCACCATGTCCGCAGTGAGGACGTCCGCGGGTGGTCCCTGGGCGACGATCTCGCCGCTGCGCATGGCGATGATGTGGCTGGCGTACCGTGCGGCCTGGTTGAGATCGTGGAGAACAGCGACAAGCGTTGTGCCACTGCGGTTCATCGTCGTGCAGAGTTCCAGGACCTCGATCTGATGGGCGAGGTCGAGGTAGGTGGTGGGTTCGTCGAGCAGCAGGATAGGGGTTTGCTGGGCGAGCGCCATCGCGATCCACACGCGCTGACGCTGACCGCCCGACAGTGCCTGCACGGTTCGCTGCGATAGATCGGTGAGCCGCGTGACCTGCAACGCGAAATCGACTGCCGCCTGGTCGTCGTCGGTCCACTGCCGGAACATCTTCTGGTAGGGGAAGCGTCCGCGGGAAACCAGGTCGATGATCGAGATGCCGTCGGGCGCAATCGATTGCTGGGGGAGCAGTCCGACCTCGCGGGCGAATTCCTTTCCCTTGTAGGCGACGACGTTGCGTCCGTCGAGCACCACCTCGCCCGCGTTCGGTGCCAGCAGTCGCGACAACGTGCGCAGCAGCGTCGACTTCCCGCACGCATTGGGCCCGACGATGACGGTGAACGAACCGTCGGGGATCACGACGTCCAGGTCCGACAGGATGGTGGCCTCGTCGTAGCCGACCTCGAGTCCGGTACCGGTCAGTCTCCCGGTGAGGGCATCGGTCATGGCGTCGCCTTCCGTGACTGGACGAAGAGCAGTCCGAGCAGATAGATGCCACCGACCGACGTGGTGACGACGCCGACCGGCAACTGCACATCCGGCGCCAGGATGGTGCGGGCGATGGCGTCGCAGCTGACCAGCAGGGCGGCACCGACCGCAGCCGAGGCCACCAGTGGGATACCGGGACTGGGGGAGAGTCGGGCGGCGAGTTGCGGTGCGACCAGCGCGACGAAGGCGATCGGACCGGCGACCGCGGTGATGACCGCGGCGAATCCGACGCCGAGAAGCAGCAGGTAGATCTGCGTGCGGTCGATGTCGACACCTTTGCTGCGTGCCGAGTCTGAGCCGAGTTCGAACATCCGCATCCGCGGTGCGACCACCGTCAGCAGCGGCACCAGGATGATCAGCGAAACGATCAGCGGGATGGTGTCTTTCATCGTCAGGTCGCGCAGATTGCCCATGCCCCACGCTGCCGCCGAGGCGGCGTTCTGCACGTTCGCCACCGAGATCAGGTAGCCGTTGAACGCGACGAGCATGGCGTTGATGCCGATGCCGACCACCACGAACCGGTATCCGCTTGTCCCGCCGCGCATGCCGAGGAACCACACGGCGAACGCGGTTGCCAGCGCGCCGATCATCGCGCCGATGGTGGCGGCGCTGACACCGAGATGCAGTTGCAGCATGGCAATCAATGCGCCGGTGTTGGCGCCGGTGGTGAAGCCGATGATGTCGGGGCTGCCCAGCGGATTTCGGGTGATGGTCTGAAAGATGGCGCCCGACAACGCGAGTGCCGCACCACCGAGCAGCGCCACGACGACGGCGGGTAGCGCCGCCGCCACGAGATCCGCCGAGCGTCCCGACACCTGACCGGCGAGGACCTGCAGTGTTTCGACGAACCCGACGCGTGGGCTCGACGTCGTGCTCACACCCAGCGACCACACGCCGACCGCGAGCGCCAGCACGACGACGACCACCGAGATCGCCAGCGCGGCCAGATCCACCTTGAGGCTGATGCCGCCGAACCGTACGAACCTGATCCGGCGTGGCCAGCGTGCGGTGTCCGGTTCGTTCGATTCGGCGGCGCTGTGTTCGGGTTCGCGGGTGAGGGTCATAGTTCCGACACCCGCTTGCGCCGGACCAGTGCGATGAGTACGGGCGCACCGATGAATGCGGTCACCATCCCGACAGGCAGTTCGCTCGGAGTGAGCACGCGCGCCAGCAGATCCGAGCCGACCATCACGATGGGTCCGACGACCACACTCACCGGCAGCAGCCACTTGTTGTCCGGGCCAAACAGGATGCGCACGGCCTGCGGCACCATCAGCCCGACGAAGGTGATCGGCCCGACCGCGGCGGTGGCCGCGCCGCACAGGACAGTGACGATGACGAATCCGGCCAGCCGGACCCGTCCGACCGGGATGCCGAGCGCGAGCGCCCGGTCGTCGCCGAGGGCCAGCCCGTTCAGGTAGGGGATCAGGAACATGGCGGCCAGCACGCCAACGCAGATCGGGATCCATACGATGTCGACCTGAGACCAGTTGCGTCCGTCGAGTGTGCCGACCTGCCAGGAGCGGACCGCGTCGAAGGACTTCGGGTTGATCATGGTGAGTCCGAAGCCGATGCCGCTGAAGATCGACCCGGCCGCGACACCGGTGAGCACCAGTTTCTCCGGGCTCGCGCCGCTGACGCCGCGCGACCCGACGAAGTAGACGAGCGTTGCGGCCAGAAAGGCGCCGATCATCGCGCATACGACGTATCCGCTGGTGGAGTAGATGCCGAAGGCGACCGTGCCGACGATCATGGCGAAGTACGCGCCGGAGTTGACGCCCAGGATGCCTGGATCGGCGAGCGGATTGCGGGTCAGGCCCTGCATGATCGCGCCGGCCGCACCGAGCGCTGCGCCGACGAGTGCCGCGAGGATAGTCCGAGGTACCCGGTTGTTGCGAATGACCTCGAGGGTCGTCGGGTCGCCGGTGTTCCACAGCGCGTTCCAGGCGTCGGCGATGGTGTAATCGCCCGACCCCACGAAGAACCCGACGAGCACCAGAACCGCCAGCAGTGCAACGAGAATCAGCAGAATGCCGAAGCGCGACATGGTCTTCCACCACGGCGGCGTGGGATCCGCGGACTCAGAGGGTGTGGCGGACTCCGCCGTGCCGACGGTCAAAGGCGCCTCCGCACTGCTCGCTCGCATGGTCAGGTGCCCTCGCCAGTGCAGGTTAGGCACACCTGTCAGTGCGTCACTTTCGTCACATCAGTACGCGGCACCAACGGGATCAGAGCACGCTGCGACGCCTACACGGTGCTCGGGACCTGCGTGAACGCTCCTCGGTACTGGGCTGCGGGATGCCGGTCGTTGAGTCGGTCGCCACCGAACAGTTTCGCGCGTGTGGTCCCCGGCGCGTATTCGGTCTGCGCCAGACCACGCTGCTGCAGCACGGGAGTCACATGGTCGATGAAGTCGGTGTAGCTGCCGGGAATGGTCGCGTTGACGACGTTGATGCCGTCGACTCCGGCATCGCGCCACCGTTGCAGTTCGTCGGCGATCTGTTCGGGTGTGCCGACGACGCGTGAATTGCGGCCCTGCAGCCTGCCGAGATCTTCGATCGTCGCCTCACGTCCGTCGACGGATTCCCGCACCCAGTCGATGACGCTGCGGATGCCCTCGGTCTCGATGGCGCCGAGCGGTGTGTCGAGCGGGTGGCTGCCGAAGTCGATGCCGATGGCGCCGGACAGGTGGGCGATCATCGCGTCGAGGTCGATGTTCTCCTCGAGCTCGGCCTCCTTGCGGCGCGCCTCCTCCTCGGTGCTGCCGATGACGAAATGCAGGCCCTGGAAGAACGTGAGGTCGTGCGGATCACGGCCATACGATGGCAACCGGCCGCGCGTGTCGTCGACCAGGATCTTGGCGGCCTCGGGGCTCGGGGAGATGATGAACTGCGCCTCGGCATTGCGTGCTGCGAATTCGCGACCGGCGGTGGATGATCCGGCCTGGAAGAGGACCGGTGTCCGTTGCGGGGACGGCGCGACGAGGTGTGGTCCCTCCACGCGGTAGCGCTTGCCCTCGTGAAAGATCTTGTGCACCTTGTCCGGATCTCCGTGCAGTCCCCGCTGTTTGTCCTGCAGAAGGGCGTCGTCGTCCCACGACCCCTCCCAAAGTTTGTAGACCACGTCGGCGTATTCGTTGGCCCACACGTAGCGTTCGTCGTGCTCTTCGAGGTCGTCGTACCCGAAGTTGCGCGACGCGTTCGACAGTCCGTTCGTGACGATGTTCCAGGCGATCCGGCCGTTCGACGCGTGATCGAGCGTGGAGATCTTGCGCGCGAAGTTGAACGGATGTTCTTGTAGGACAGAACTCGTGATGGCGATGCCGAGATCGGTGGTGTTGTAGGCGATGGCCGACGCGATCACCGACGGGTCGTTGCTGGGGATCTGCAGGCCGGCCTCGACGTACTTGCGATAGCCGCCGTCGTAGTCGCCGTACAGTCCGACGACGTCGGCGAAGAAGATGAAGTCGAACTTGCCGCGCTCGAGTTCCTTGGCCAGCCCGACCCAGTGCTCGAGGGAGTTGAAGTCGGTCTGCTGGGCGTCGGGGGTGCGCCAAAGGCCCTGCAGAATGTGGGAAGTCGTGTTCATCACGAACGCGGAGAAGCGCAGTGGCTTGGTCATGGTTGTCTCCTGACGTGGTGTTACTTGACGATGAGTTTGCGCTGCGAGGCCATGGTGAACACGGCCGCGACAACGATGACGAGACCCTTGATGATGGTCTGGGTGTAGTCGGCGGCGCCGATCTGGTTGAGGCCGTTGGACAGTACGGTCAGGATGAGTACGCCGAGGACGGTGCGTCCGACGCTCCCGACACCGCCCGACAGCGCGGTGCCGCCGATGACGATGGCGGCCACCGAGTCCAGGAGGATCGTCGAACCGAGAGTCGGACCCGCCGCACCGAGCTGCGCGGTCAACAGGAGCCCGGCGAGTCCGGCGGTGATCCCGGAGATCACCAGCACGAACACCTTGACCCGTCGGGTGGACACGCCGGCGAGTTCGACGACGCGTTCGTTGCCGCCGACGGCGTAGGTGTAGAGACCGACCCGGGTGCGGCGCGAGATGAACCACACGATGCCCAGCACCACGAGTGCGATCAGGGCGGCGTTCTGCAGATTCGGGATCAATTGTCCGACAGCGAGATTGCGGATAGCGGTGTCGGTGAAGTTGATCGTGGAGCCTTCGAGGATGGTCAGTGCGATGCCGGCGAACAGCGAGAGGGTGCCCAGCGTCGCGATGAACGACGGCACCCGGCCGAACGCGAACACCACTCCGTTCAGCAGACCGATCACGGCGCCGACACCGACCGAGATGGCAATGGCGAGAGCGGGATTGCTGACACCCTCCCGGATCAGGTAGGCGATGACGGTGCCGGTGAGCAACGCGATGGAACCCACCGAGAGATCGATGCTGCCGGCGATCACCACCAGGGTGGCGCCGAGTGATGCGAGGAGCAGGATGCCGGCCTGACCGCTGATCAGCGCGAAGTTGGCCGGGCTCCAGAAGGCCTCCTCCCGCAGCGAGAAGTAGGCGATCAACGCGATGAGGGCGACCAACGGCAACACGTCACGGGCGACATTCGGCCTACGTAGGAGTGCGACGAGGTCGTCGCGAGATGGGACGGTCAGTTGGGGCAGCGACGAGGTGCGCTGGGCTTCGGTGGTCACGTGTCATCCGTTCGCGGTCGTGAGGTTGTGGGTGGTGAGTTCGGGGGAGGTCGGCGTGCCGGGGATCATCAGGGCGACAAGGTCATGCTCGGCCGGTTTGGCGTCGGCGGGTGCGTCGACGACGGTGACGAGCCGGCCGTTGGTGACGACGCCGATCCGATGCGACAGGCCGATCAGTTCGGGGAGGTCGTCGGAGACGAGGACGATCGCGGTGCCGTCGGACGCGGCCGCGCGGAGGAGGTCGTAGATGCCTTCGCGGGCGCCGGTGTCGACGCCCTGGGTGGGGGCGTCGAGCACGAGCACATCGGGCCGTCGCAGTAACCATTTGGCCAGCAACACTTTCTGGGCGTTGCCCCCGGACAGCGACGACACCGATGCGTCGATGCTCTCGGTGACGATGCCGAGTGTGTCGACGTACTCGTGGGCGACCTTGCGTGCCCGGCCGACGGCCCACAGCCCGACCCGCCGGGTCGCGAAAGTATCGTGCAGAGAAGCGAGTTGGAGGTTGTCGACGATGGATGCGCCGGTGATGAGTCCCTTGTGGCGCGATCCGGCGGCACGTAGGCGATGCCGGCTGCGACGTGCTGTGCGACGCCGCCGTCGATCGTCACGCCATCGACGGTCACGGTGCCCGACGCCCGGGGAACGGCGCCCGCGATGATTTCGCCGAGCACCCGCTTCCCCGATCCCTCGGTGCCTGCCAGACCGAAGATCTCGCCCGGCCGAACCTCGAAGGTGGCCTCGCGCAGGACGTCCGCACCTGCCACACCGTCGACCACGAGCCGCGGTGGCTTGCCGACGTCGATGACCTTTTGTGCGCCCTCGCGATAGTAGTTCTCCGTCCGCACCCGGCCCACCATGAGTCGGTGTAGTTCGGTTTCGTCGGCGCCCGCGGTGGGACGGTCGGCAATCGACTGTCCGTCCTTGAACACGGTGATGCGATCGGTGGTGTCGAGGATCTCGGGGAGCCGATGCGAGACGAATACCACGGCGGCCTCGCCGCGCAGTTGCTCGAGCAGACGGAGGAAATTGTCCTCGTGCTCGTGGTCGAGCGCGGTCGTCGGCTCGTCGAAAAGGACCACCGGACGCTCGATCTCGAGCTTGCGTGCCAGCGCGATCACGCGCGCGATGTCGAGGCTCTGCTTCTGGCCGGGTGACAGTTGCCCGGTGGGTGTGCGTGCGTCGAGCCCGTCGATGTCGGCGGCGGTGAGAGCGTCGTCGGTCGCCCGGATCAGTGCCTTGCGATTCAGGAGTCCACGGCTACGGAAGAGCTTCTCCCAGCCGAAGAAGGTGTTCTCGTAGACGGTGAGCTTGTCGATCAGGTTGGCGTCCTGGAAGACTCGGAAGATGCCGAGCCGGTTGGCTTCCTGGTAGGTCTTGGGAGCGATCTCTTCACCGTCGAGACGGATGCTGCCCGAGTCATAGGGCAGGACACCGGACACGATGTTGAGGATGGTGCTCTTCCCGGCGCCGTTCTCGCCGATCAGTCCGACGACCTCACCGTCGCCGACGGTCAGGTTGACACCCTTGAGCGCGCGGTTGGCACCGAAGGACTTGACGATGCCGCGCACCTCGAGTCGTGGTGTGGTGGTGCTCATGCCGTCCTTCCGTAGGGTGACGGTCCGAGGACCGGATAGCGGTAGTGGTCGCGGTACAGCGCACGGATGCGGTCGTAGTCGCCGTTGCGCTGGGCCCGCAGGTAGGGCTCGGGATAGGTGAAGCCCTCGGGTTTGTCGATGCCGGGCCACACTTTGTCGAGGTTCTCGATCGGGTAGGCGTCGAACTGCAGGTCGAAGTCGTTGGGATGTTCGGTGCGCGACAACAGTTTCACGTCGAAGGACTGGCCGATCGGCTGGTCGACGTAGCGTGCCTTGAACTTCTCCACGTTGTCGCGGGTGATGATCTCGGCGTGCCATCCGTACATGCGCTCTGCCGGTTCGGGCCGCCAGCCGCGCAGCCGATCGTGGAACTGCGCGATCGTCACGAACGACGGATACGCGGGCACATTGCCGGTGGTGACGAGCTGACGGCCGTTGAGGACGCGTTCGATACCTGCGGTGGACCCGTTGGCGCCCACCACGAACACATCCTTGCCGGGTACCTTGCCGGCTGCTTCGATTCCCGCGACCACACCGGTCGCTGCATCGTCGTTGACTGCCACGATGCCGACGGTGTCGGGGTAGCGGGTCAGCAGCGAGGTGGTGGCCCGCTGGGACAGGTCCGCGTCGTACTTGGCGTGCAGCTCACCGGCGAACCGGATCTTCGGGTACTTCGCGAGGGTGTGGTGCACGGCGAGGCGACGCTGTGCCTCGAGTCCGTCGATGGACGGGTAGAAGCCGCCGACCCGCACCACGGTGCCCTCTTCGCCGATCCGCTTGGCGAGCACGTCGACCGCCTTGCCGACCGAGTCGTACTCGTCGGGGATCAGAAACGAGTTGTAGTTGGGGCCGTATTGGTCGCTCTCCCAAGGCGTGTACCACGACGGCGCATTCCAGGCGGCCTGGAACAGTACCCCGCTGCGGTTGGCGTCCTGCGCCAGTGTCGGCAACGCCCCGGCGTCGTTGAGCCCGACGAAGATTGCCGTGGTCTTCTGCGTGAGAAGCTGATTGAACTGGTTGGACTGCACCGCCGCGTCGCTCTTGCCGTCGAGCACCACCGGCTTGTAGCCGAGTTGCTTGGCCGCCGACTTGTAGGCGTTGGCCCACTGCACCTGGTAGTCGCCGGTCGACGACCAGTTCAACAGTGCGAACTGGCCGTCGGTGTACGCGACTGCACCTGAATGGCTTTCGCTGCGCCCGACCGCCGCGAGCGCCCCACCCGCCGCGAGTGCCGCGGTGCTGCCCGCCAGAAGTTTGATGAACTGCCGTCGCCCAAGGCCATAGGTGTCGAGTCGCTCGAGCACCGAGTCGATGGCACGCCGGTTGTCAGGATCGCGTTCGTCGATATCATTGGACATATCGTGTTGTCTGCCTTGTCATGTGAAGTGACTTGAATCCGCTGCCTGAGGTGTGAGGAGCGCAAGCGACGAGCCTCGAATGCTTGGTGACGTCACGTCACCAAGCCCCCATCCGCTGCCTGAGGTGTGAGGAGCGCAAGCGACGAGCCTCGAAGGCCTGGCGACGTCACTCACCGTGCCCTTCGAGGCTCTCGGCTAGCGCCTCGAGCACCTCAGGGAGCGGGTGTAGGCGGCGAGCCCGCGTCCACCACTGGAATCGAACTCAGAAGTACCCGTTCGCCGGCAGATCCTGCCCGAGGAGCACATGCGCGCCCACGGCCTGCGCCTTCAGTCGAGCGGGGTTGTGCAGCGTGATGGTCCGGATGTTCCGCCAATGCCGGTCGAGGTCCTTGCTGCGGCTCGACGCCGACGCCCCGCCCGCTTCGAACAGCAGAGTCGCTGCGCGCGTGCCGATCTCGTCGAGCACCACCTTCGCCTTCGACGCCGCCAGCGCCGCAGCTTGTGCCAACTTCGGATCCTGAACGCCATCGACGGCGGAATCAGCTGCCGCATCGAGGGATTCGGCCGCGATCAGTACGGTGCTCTCGGTGACGAAGGCCAGCGCGGCGAGTTCTCCGACCACCTGTTGCAGCGACGGGTCTTCCACCGGGATCGGCGAGGTGGCGTGTGCAAAGTTGCGTGTGCGTCCTTCGACGAGTGCTTTGGCGTCAGCGACGACGGTCCGCAGGATGCCCGCGATCACCGCATGCAGGTACAACTGGACGAATGCTCCCTGGGTGGACGGCGCTTGGGTCTCGTCGAGCGGCACTTCGCGGAGGATGTCCTCGGGGTACACGGCGACGTTCGTGAATCGTGTTGTACCCGAGCCGGTTCGACGCTGTCCGAAGCCGTCCCAATCGTCGAGGATCTCGACACCGTCGCGATCGGTAGGGATGACGACGGAGGTGAGAGTGGTGCCCTTGACCGTCCACACGCTCACGTAGTCGGAGAATAGCGTCCCGGTGGTGTAGAACTTCTCGCCGTTGAGGACAAAGCGTTCGGTGCCGTCGACCGGAGCCAGCGTGGTGGTGAACTGGAAGTCGCCGGCCGCCTTGCTGCCACGCTCGCTGGTGGCATTGCCGAACACCTTGCCGTCGGCGATCAGGTCGAGGAAGCGTCCTGCGTTCTCCGACTGCGAGGCCAGGAACTCCTCGGTGAGCCAGAAGTGGGTGCGGTAGATGTGGGCGACGGTGGGGTCGGCGGCCGCGAGATCGATGATGGCGGAGAACAGTTCACGGAGGGAGTAGCCTGCACCGCCGCGCTCGACGGGCAGCCGGAGCTTGCCATAGCCGGCCGCAGCGATGTCGCGGACTTGATCGAAAGGGTTGACATTGTCGAGTTCACGAGCGATTGCGCCCTCGGCAACGCGGTCGAGTACTTCTGGGAACGCGGCGATGTCGAGTTGCGACGCCTGAACCTGGGTCATCTGTGGTCTCCTCTGTAGCTGTTCGGTGCGCGCGACAATTCAGCGGCACTGGTCTGCGAGGAAACTACGGTCCCAGGATCGGGTGCGGAAGGAATCGGTGCACGCCGCGCAAAAGGACTCTCCGCCGACACTCTGTGTGCAGTCGGAGAACCTGTGTGCTGCAGCACCGGGTTCTCCGATTCGACACAGAGTGCCCGAACGGCGGCCAGGTTAGGGAGTGAACCCGCCGGAGAATTCGTCGGCCATCGTGGCCGCGAGCTCGACGAACGCGCGTCGGGATTGCTTGCCCATCAGTTCCAGGTCGACGTCGGCTCCTTCGGCAAGGTGGTCGTCGAACGGAATCTGATGTACTGCACGGCATCTGGTCAGAAAGTGCTGGGCGAGCTGGTTGGTGTCGATGGTCGACGCGCCTGGGCGTGAGGAGCTGAGCACAACAACAGTACGTGAGACGAGGTGCCCGTGGCCATGGGCCTCGAGCCAGTCGAGCGTCGCACCCGCGCTGCGCGCGCCGTCGAGAGCGGGGGAGCTGACGAGGATGAGGGCATTGGCCAGTTCGAGAACCCCGCTCATGGCCGAATGGCTCAGACCGGTGCCGCAATCGGTGAGGATGATGTTGTAGAACCGCTGCAGAATGGTGATGACACCGCGGTACTCGTCCTGGTTGAACGCCTCGGCCATGGCCGGGTCACGTTCCGAAGCAAGAACTTCCAGCCGACTCGGGGCCTGTGATGTGTGCGCGCGGACGTCGGAGTAGCGGTAGACGTTGTCGTCGGCGAGGAGATCGCGCACCGTCGACGAGGTCTGTTGTGGGACGCGTTGTGCGAGGGTGCCCAGGTCGGGGTTGGCGTCGACGGCGATGACCCGGTCACCGCGCAGTGACGCGAACGTCGATCCGAGTCCGACGGTGGTGGTGGTCTTGCCGACCCCGCCCTTGAGCGACAACACGGCGATGCGATAGTCGCCGCGGACGGGACGGCGCACGCGCGCGAGGAGCTGCTGGTACTCGATATCACCTTGAGACTGACCGGGATTGATGGCACCCGCCGACAGAGTGTGGACGGCGCGGCGCCAACCCCGACTCGGCGGTCGCTGCGCACGGCGCAGGATGCGCACGTCGTCCAGCGAGGCGGGGGCCTGCTGGGCGTGTGGTGGACCCGCGGCCTGCGGAGGTGGTGCGTATCCCGAGGGAGGCCCGTAGCCTGGCGGCGGGTACCCCTGGGGAGGCCCATACCCGTGAGGGATTGCCGGAGGTCCCGGGTGCACCACAGCGTTCGGCGGCGGTACGGCCTGTGGTTGCGGACCGGGCCGGACGTCGACATGCGACGGGTGGTCAGCGGTGTCGTCGGCCTCGGGAATCCAACTCGGCCATGGCTGATCGGGTTGATCGTCGTGCATTGTCATCCTGTGTGGTTGTCAGCCGACCCACGGCTGTTGCGCCGTCGGCGGTGGAGCCATGTTGACCGAGAAGGAATCGGCCACCGTCGCAGCGAGTTCGAGGAATGCGGTACGGGTGCGTCGATGCAACTGGTCGAGCTCGACGTAGGAGCCGGTGGCCAGATGATCGTCGTAGGGAATGATCTGCACCGCCCGGGTGCGGCCGCGGAAATGGTCGGCCAGCAGATCGAGATCGATCGGCGCCCCGCCGGGCTTGGACGCCGAGATCACCACGATCGCCTGACTCACCAGTCGCTGGTAACCGTGAGCGTTGAGCCAATCCAGTGTCGCCGAGGCGCTTTGGGCGCCATCGACCGCGGGCGAGGTCACCAGGACGATGGCATTGGCGGTGCTGAGCACACCTTGCATGGCCGAGTGCATGAGGCCGGTGCCGCAGTCGGTCATGATGATGTTGTAGAAGTTCTCCAGCACCCCGAGCACCTTGCGGTACTCCTCGGCGCTAAACGCCTCCGACACCGCCGGATCACGCTCGGAGGCAAGGACTTCGAGCCGACTCGACGCTTGGCTGGTATGCCGTCGGATGTCGGTGTAGCGGTGGATGTTGGGGTCGTGCAGTACCGAGCGCACCGTCGACGCGGTTTGCTGCGGAACACGGCTGGCCAATGTTCCGAGGTCGGGATTGGCGTCCACCGCGATCACCCGGTCGCCGCGCAACGACGCGAAGGCTGAACCGAGCCCGATGGTGGTCGTGGTCTTGCCCACGCCGCCCTTGAGAGACAGGACCGCCAGGCGGAAATCACCCTGAATCGGTTGTCGCACACGGGCAACCATCTCGTTCAGTTGCTGCTGCGACTTCGAGTCGCCGAGATTGATGAGTCCACCCGACGCGGCGTGCAGCGCTTGGCGCCACCCCCGACTCGGGGCCGGCGCGGAGTGTCGCACCAGACGGTGGGGGTCGAGCCCGGGAGGTGGGGCGAGGTTCTGCGGTCCGGCCGGATGCGGGTAGCCGGGCGGAACCTGATGCGCGGGTGCACCTTGCCATGGTGGAGGTGCCGGCATCGGCGGAGCAGGTGGATAAGTCGGAACCTGGTGGGGTGGGGCGGTCGGATGACTCGGCGGTGCCGGCACGAATGCGGCGAATCGATCGGTGTCCGGCGCCTTAGCCTCGGTGGGCTCGGGCGCGGGAGTTTCGGGGCTGGGGGAGACCTCGCGGGCCGGGGATTCGGGTGAATCCGCTGCCGGGGCATCGTCCACCGGCTCGGCGGGCATCCAGCCGCGGCTCGGTGTTGCCGACGGGAGCACCGCGGCTGAGATCGGGGTCAACGGAACCGACGCTGCAGCGTCGGCAGCCCGGTAGTGCTCGGCCGGCGCCTCGGCGGCAGTGGCCTTCGGCTCGTCGTCATCGGCATCCACACGCAGCCACGGTGGGGGCTGCGAGCCCGGCGAACCCTCGGTGTGCGTCATGTGCTGATCACTCTCCCCTACACGGTGCGAACGTAGGCGACCGTATCCTCAGCCCCTGATAGTAGGGTGCCCCTCGTGACCGATCGTAACGACGCCCGGACTGTGCTGCAGGCGCACAAGCTCCGCTCGGAGCTCGCCTCGACGGCCCTGATCCATGGAACGGGGCAACCCCGCGGCCGCTCGATCCCGATCAAACTGCTGGTCATCTCGCTGATCCTGGCGGCCGTCATCGTTGTCGGGATCGTGGTCACCGGCTACATGATCGACCTCATTCAAGCGCGTACGCGGTCCCGCTGACACGAACCTTTCCCGCTCCCTGAGATGTGAGCGAAGCGAGCCTTACCGCTCCCTGAGGTGCGAGCGAAGCGAGCCTCGAAGGGCGTGGCGAGATGACATTGTTGTCTCACCAGGGGCTTCGAGGCTCGTCGCTTGCGCTCCTCTCACCTCAGCCATCGGAGGGGTGGGGCTCCTCAGCCCGGCGGCTTGCGCTCTCTTCGAGGCTCGCAGGCTCGCACCTCAGCCATCGGGAGGGAGGTGAGTCACGGCCAGACGAGGTTGTAGACGCCCTGCGCGAAGAACACGACCGGGATGAAGGCGATCGCCAGCGGGAGGTCCAGCGCGTCGAGGATGCGACGCACTCGTGCGCCGCTGACCTCGGGCAACGCCGGCAGGGCGCCGGCGCCGAAGCACAGCGCCACCAGAGCCGCAGCGCCCGCTCCGAGGGCTGCGGCGGGCCCGACGGCCAGCCCCGACCACCCCGCAACACCGACGGCGAGGAACGCGGTCGCCGCCGCGGCCGCGAGGATCATGGGCCCGACGTGGCGGGTGTGGGTGAAGTTGCGGCTCCGCAGCAGCCAGATGACCACCAGGAACGCGGCC
>NZ_JBEXMX010000086.1:0-22448 GCF_040610755.1 Gordonia sp. NPDC003585
CACGAGCCGCGAGGTGAGCATAGGCGGGACGAGTGCGGCCGGGAGCAGCCACCTCGGCAAACCGGCGGCCCGACCGATCAGGATGGCGGCCGCGGTGGTCGACGTGGCGTGGCTCGACGGGAAGCTCAGCCGGCTCGGCGTCGACACCCCGACGACGATCCTCGGGTCGTGCGGACGCTTCCGCCGGACGATGCGTTTGATGATCACCGACGCGGCGTGCGCACCGAAGGCGCCGACACCGGCTTGGACCCAGAGCCGCTCGGAGGCGGGGTCGTTGCGTTTGACGGCCAGACCCCAGCCGATCGCGGAGATGGCCAGCCAGCCGAGTGAGTGTTCACCGAAGTGCGACAGCCCCCGCGCCGTGGAGACCACGCCCGGCTTGTCCACCAGCGCACCCTGCACCGCGATGAGTGCGGCCACTTCGCCGCGCGGGTCACCCAACGCTGGGTCGTCTACCCGCTCAATCGATTCCGAAGACACGCGCCCAACTCTCCTTGCCGGTCAGTTCCGCGTGCGCGGCCCGATACTGTTCCTTCATCTCCGGGAACCTCTCCCGCAGTTCCTTGACCAGCGCGAAGTATTCGCGGGCCAGGGCGATCGCCTTCTCGCGGTCCCGCTGCCGATAGACCACCCCGCGGCCGTCGGCGGTGGTGACGGTCACGCCGTCGACCCGGCCGAGACTGAACCAGCGTGCCTCGATCGGCGGGTAATTCGCTTGCGGCACTTCGTGATGCCGCGGATCGGCGGGACGCAGGTTGTTACGCACCGACGCGGCGAGGGCTTTGGCCTTGGCCACCTTGCCCTCCGGCGGGTTGGTACCGAGCGCAGTCGCCTCACCCGACGTCCGGGGCAGTTCCGTGGCCGAAGGAAGCACGACGGCGTCGGGGAACTGCTTGCGCATCTGCGCGACCTTCGGCAGCGCGGTGGGCAGCAGTTCGCGGATGTGGTGGGGTCCGGCGAGGAAGTCGCGGATCGCCTCGCTCTGGATGGCAACCGTCGAATACTCCAGGCACAGAAGATGTTTGGCCGCCGCCTTGGTCATCGACCGCAGGATGCCGGTGATCGGACCGTCGTGGTGCAGCGACGCGACCACCAGCCGGTTGCGGAGGTGGAAGTACGCCTGCCAGTCGATGGCGTCGTCCTTGTCGCTCCAGGCCATGTGCCAGATCGCGATTCCGGGGACGGTGGCCGTCGGATATCCGGCTTTCGCTGCGCGCAGGGCGAATTCCCAGTCGTCCCACTTGATGAACAGCGGCATCGGCAGACCGATGGTCTCGGCGCAGGCGCGCGGGATCATGCACATCCACCAGCCGTTGCCCTCGACGTCGATGCGCCGGTGCAGGTTCGTCGAGTTGTCCCGGTCGCGCAGTGGGTACTTCGAGAAGTTGTGGTCATAATCGACGAACGGCGCCGCGGTCCACATGAACTTGTTGCGGTCGATGACCTCACCCATGCAGTGCAGGTGACTGCGGTCCTGGAGGTTGAGCATCTGTCCGCCGACCAGCATCGGGGTCTTGGCGAACCTCGACATCGCGAGCGCACGCAGGATCGAATCGGGTTCGATGGCGATGTCGTCGTCCATGTAGAGCACGTACGGGCTGTCGGTGAGCCGCAACGCCTCGAACATGATGCGTGCATACCCACCAGAACCACCGAGGTTGCCCTGGTCGAAGATGTGCAGCCGATCATCCAGGCGCGCAGCGGCTTCGGTGTAGCCCGGCTCGTCGACCACCTTGCGGGTGCCCTGGTCGGGCATCAGCACCGCGTCGATCACCTCGTCGACCAGCGGGTCCGAGGTCAGCGCGGCGAGTGCGGCGACCGCGTCGTTCGGCCGGTTGAAGGTCGGGATGCCGACCGTGATGCCCACTCGCGACTCGCCGTCGGGTGCGTCGATCGGCGCGTACCAACCGGCCGAGAGGATCTCGGTGTCGGTGTCGGTGGTGACGTCGAACCAGA
Source organism: Gordonia sp. NPDC003585 (assembly GCF_040610755.1). Lineage (NCBI taxonomy): Bacteria > Bacillati > Actinomycetota > Actinomycetes > Mycobacteriales > Gordoniaceae > Gordonia > Gordonia sp. NPDC003585. The sequence goes on from NZ_JBEXMX010000086.1 coordinate 1,957, forward strand.
TCCAGCCGCCGTCCTCGAACGGCCCGAGGTCGAGCTCGAATTCCGCTACGCCACGCCCGGTTTCGTCGGTGGCGATGAGATCGCCGCCGATCCCGATGCGGGAGCCGTCGATCTTGGAGCGGTAGAGATCCACCCGGCACGAGCCGATGACCTCGACACGCAGGACAACCGAATCCAGGATGCTCCACCGGCGCCAGTACGACGCCGCGAAGGCGTTGAAGTAGGTCTCGAAACTGACCTGCGACTCCGCACCGAGCAGCACCGACGTCCGACTCGGCGCATGCGCGCGCCGGGCGTTGCGGTCATCCTCCACCAGGTACAGCGAGCGCACGTCCAGCGGTTCGCCGGCGCGCGGGAAGATCACCCGCTGCAGAAGGGATTTCGCGTTCGACGGCCCGGAACCGGCGGTCGGGATCTCGGATTGGGTCACGGGGCTCAGACTCATCTACTCTCCGCTGTCTTCGGTCAGGGGCGCACCGTCTGCGAGGTGCGGCGCCAGCGTGTTGTCGAACATGGTGAGCGCACTCGCGATCGCCATGTGCATGTCCAGGTATTGATAGGTGCCCAGGCGTCCACCGAAAAGCACCTTGGCCGAGGTTGTTTCGTCTCTGGCCAGTTCGCGGTAGGCCGCGAGGGTTGCGCGGTCCTCGGGGGTGTTGATCGGGTAGTAGGGCTCGTCGTCGTCGTTGGCGAACCGCCCGTACTCACGCATGATGACGGTCTTGTCGGTCGGGTACGAGTCGCGCTCCGGGTGGAAGTGGCGGAACTCGTGAATCCGGGTGTAGGGGACGTCGGCGTCGTTGTAATTCATCACCGGGGTGCCCTGGAAGTCCCCGGTGTCGAGCACCTCGGTCTCGAAATCGAGTGTGCGCCAACCGAGTCGGCCCGCCGAGTAGTCGAAGTACCGATCCAGCGGACCGGTGTAGACCACCGGCGCGTCGGGATTGGCGGCGCGCAGTTCGTCGCGTACGTCGAACCAGTCAACGTCCAGCCGCACCTCGATGCGCTCGTCGGCCGCCATCTTCTCCAGCCACGCGGTGTACCCGTCGACCGGCAGACCCTCGTAGGTGTCGTTGAAGTAGCGGTTGTCGAAGGTGTAACGCACCGGGAGGCGGGTGATGTTGCTCGCCGGCAGGTTCTTCGGGTCGGTCTCCCACTGCTTGGCGGTGTAGTGCTTGACGAACGCCTCATACAGGGGGCGGCCGATCAGGCTGATCGCCTTCTCCTCGAAGTTCGCCGCCTCCTTGGTGTCGAACTCGGCCGCCTGCTCGGCGATCAGCGCACGCGCCTCGTCGGGGCTGTAGTACTTGCCGAAGAACTGCGCGACCAGACCGAGCCCCATCGGGAACTGGTAGGCCTGACCGGCGTGCATCGCAAAGACGCGGTGCTGGTAGCCGGTGAAGTCGGTGAACTGGTTCACGTAATCCCACACCCGCTTGTTGGAGGTGTGGAACAGGTGCGCACCGTACTTGTGGATCTCGATGCCGGTCGTCGGCTCGGGTTCGGAGTAGGCATTGCCGCCGATGTGCGGGCGACGCTCGAGGACCAGGACCCGTTTGCCCAGCTGGGTCGCCGCCCGCTCGGCGACGGTGAGTCCGAAGAATCCGGATCCGACGACGATCAGGTCATAACTGGTATCGGCTGCCACGGGTCCTCAGGGTAACGGACGTAACCTGAGGGTTCTCCGCGCCACCACGGCTCCGATCACAACGTTGCCCTACCAGTCGCGCCTCCCCCCGGTAAGGTAGGAACACATCGGTCTGAAGACACGCGGCCCGTGACACCCATCCCACTCGATCAGGGGACCGCGTGACGCCTTCACAGCCTGCCGACCTCTCCCAACGCCGTTTCGGCACCGAACCGATCCACTCCGTCACCGTGGTGGTGCCCGCACACAACGAGCGGCACACCCTGCGACCGTGTGTCGACGCGCTCTGCGCGGCCGCGGCGGCGGTGCCCGTGCCGGTCGAGATCATCGTCGTACTCGACGCCTGCGACGACGATTCCGCCTCGGTGCTCGGACCCGGTGTCACGGCGGTGAGCATCGACGCTCACAACGTCGGTGCCGCCCGCCGCGCGGGTTTTGCCGCGACTCAGAGATCCGGCCCGACGGCCACCACGTGGTTCGCCACCACCGACGCCGATTCCACCGTCCCCGAGGACTGGCTCTGCACGCATCTGGACGCGGCCGAGGCGGGCACCGACGCGTATGTCGGCACGGTCACCCCCGACGGTTTCGGCCAGTGGCCCGACGACCTCGAGGTGCGCTACCTCGAGCGGTATTCGCACCGCCCCGGACATCGACACGTGCACGGAGCGAACCTCGGTGTGCGCGCCTCGTCGTATGTGGCCGTCGGCGGTTTTCGACCGCTGGCGGTGCACGAGGACGTCGATCTCGTAGACCGCCTGCAGGCACTCGGCAGCTCGATCACCCGGTGCGCAGCAGCGCCGGTGCGCACGTCGACACGCGTGGCGAGCCGGGTGGGCGAGGGATTCGCGGCCTATCTGCGCAAACTGGCCACCGAGGCTGCCCAATGAATGCGGGGGCCGCGTTCGCCGCGGTCACAGCCGACCGGTTCGGCCTGCCCCGACCCGGGTCAGGACACACCGGCGAGCGGTTTGCCGCGCTGGCCCGGGCGTGCACGGACGACATCGCCACCGGCCGGCTGATCGAGGCCCATGCGGACGCCGACGCGATCCTCGGCGAGATCGGCGGAGCGTCGGTCGGGCCGGGAGAATTCTGGGGGGTGTGGGCGGCCGACCCACCCAACACCCAAGTCAATGCGTTGGGCAGCGACGACGAATGGGAGCTGTCCGGCACCAAACCGTGGTGTTCCGGAGCGCAGCACTGCACACATGCATTGATCACTGCCCACACGGAGTCGGGGGAACGGCTGTTCGCCATCGAGCGGGACCAGAAAGCACTGCGAGTCGACCCGGCAGTGTGGAAGACCGACGGCATGCGGGGGTCGGACACCTGCACGGTGATCCTCGACCGGGCCCGCGCGCACCCGGTTGGCCCACCAGGGGCGTACCTCGAACGTCCCGGGTTCTGGCATGGCGCTATCGGGGTGGCCGCGTGTTGGTTCGGAGGCGCCCGCAAGGTGGCAACACCCCTCTACCGCGCTGCGGTGCGCCGCGACGACCCGCTGCTGCGCATGCACCTCGGGGCCGTCGATGCGGTCCTCGCCGCAGGCTGGGCGCAGTTGCTCGATGCCGGCCGAATCATCGACGCGGACCCTCAGGAGTCCACAAGACGGCTGGCCCACCAGGTGCGCTGGTCGATCGAGCAGGTCGCCGCCACAGTCTTGGATCGCACCGGTCGCGCGCTCGGTCCCGGTCCTCTGACCGCCGACGCCGGGCATGCCCAGGCCGTCGCCGATCTGATGGTGTACGTCCGACAGTCCCATGCCGATCGTGACCTCGTCGTTCTCGGTTCACTGGCCGGGGCAGCCATTCCGGGCCCGACGGCGACAACACCGGACACAGTCCTGCCGGCCACCCGAAACGGGCAGGCGCGGTGAGCGTCTCGGCGGCGCGATTCGCCGCGGTACCGCCGTCGGACACCGGCACCGCCGAACCCGAGTGGGCGAAGTGGCTGGACCGACAGGGCCCGTGGGCCCGCCCACGGTTCGACGTCGAGGTTCTGGTGGTGCTGGCTGCCCATCCCGACGACGAGGTACTCGGAGCAAGCGGAATGATGTCGGCGGCCATCGCCGCGGGCGTACACGTGGTGACCGTTTGCCTGTCCGACGGGGCCGGCTCTCATCCGGGATCACCGACGATGTCACCGCCCCAGCTCGCTGCGCGCCGCCACCTCGAACTCGACACGGCCGCTGCCATCCTCGGTCTCGATCCGCCGCGGTGGTGCGGACTACCCGACGGTTCGCTCGAACAGCGCGAGGACGACATGGCCGTAATCGTCGGTGCTCTGCTCGACGAACATCGCGGCAGCCGCGTCGGGTTGCTGTCGGTGTGGGCCCACGACGGTCATCCCGATCACGAGGCGGTTGGCCGCTGCGCCCAGACGATCGGCGCGCAACGCAACGTCCCGGTCTGGATGTATCCGGTGTGGATGTGGCACTGGGCATGCCCCGGCGACCCCGCGATCCCCTGGGATCGGTTGCGGGCCCATCCCCTCGCGGAAGGGGTGCTCGGGGTCAAGCGGGCAGCCGTACGCGCGTTCGCCTCTCAGATACGACCGTTGTCCCCCGCACCGGAAGACCAGGCGGTTCTCAGCGCGCACATGCTGTCCCACCTGCTGCGCGACCGCGAGTTCGTCTTCGAATGAGACGCCCGGAGCCCAGTGCGGGACACCGCAACGTCCCGCTCTCGTACTTCGACGCGATGTACGAGAGCAGCGACGACCCCTGGGGTTTCGGCAGCCGGTGGTACGAGCAACGCAAGTACGCGTTGACCTTGGCGCTGCTGTCGTCGCCGCGATATCTGTCGGGTTTCGAACCCGGATGCTCGATCGGCGTGCTGAGCGAGGCGCTGGCCACCCGATGCGATCGACTTCTGTGCACCGACATCAGCGACCGGGCAATCGGCCTCGCCCGTGACCGCCTGCGGCATGCCGACAACGTGCGCCTGCGGACATGCGATGCGTTCACGGACTGGCCGGACGCCCAATTCGACCTCATAGTGGTCAGCGAATTGCTGTACTACCTCGACGGGGAGGCGCTTGGGGACCTGATCTCGCGGCTTGCGAGGTCGCTGACGGCGGGCGGCGAAGTAGTGGCGGTCCACTGGCGTCACCACGTCGCCGAGTACCCGTCGTCGGGCGACGACGTCCACGACGCACTCGTCAGATCACCGGCACTTCTTCGTCGGGCCGGCTACACCGACCGCGACTTCCGGGCCGAATCGTTCACCGTTGGGGACACGCCGTGGGTTGCCGAGCGCGACGGACTCGTGGCAGTCGAGTCCGCGACCCAGGCGTCCAGGTCAAGCTAGAATTGCTGGTCTACGGGGGATCACGATTCGGATGCTGGTGGGGCAAGTGGCACAAGAAGGAGGACGCACCGTGTGGGCTGATGACCGGTCGGAGATGACCCGGATTGCCAACGAGTTGCGGTCGCAGAGCGACGACACCGAAGCGGTGTTGCGCAAGATGTCGAAGTACGCGGTCGATACCCTCCCGGGCGCGGAGTACGCGACCATCACCCTCGTGCGCAGCGGGGTCATCGAATCACCAGTGATCGTCGGTGATCTCGGCGGGAAGTCCGACGAGCTCCAGCGCGAGTTCGAGGAGGGTCCGTGCGTGCGTGCCGCCGTCGACGATGAGACGATCTGGATCGAGGACATGCGCAGCGAGCCCCGCTGGCCGCGTTTCGCCCCGGCAGCAGCGGCGCTGGGTATCCGATCGATGGCGTGCTTCTGCCTCTATATCGAGGGCAATGATTTCGGCGCCCTCAACCTGCACAGCACCGAACCCGATTCGTTCGGCAAGGACGCTCGCCTGCTCGGCGAACTGTTCGCCGCCCATGCGGCGACCGCGTTCGGGGCGGTGCGGGAGAAGGAACAGCTACGTGCGGCGCTCAGTTCGCGCGACATCATCGGGCAGGCCAAGGGAATGTTGATGGAGCGCTACCACATCGACGCCACGGCTGCGTTCTCGCTGCTTGCGCGGCTTTCCCAGGACTCGAACACCAAACTCGTGGACATCGCCCTGCAGATCGTGCACGCGGGTCCCGGCGCCTGATCGGCTCAGCACCCCGCGGCGCCTGATCGGCTCAGCGCAGGGCGTCGCGCTTGGGGAAGCCGAGCACCGCGATCCCGCCGCGGGCTTGATAGCGCTGCAGTCCGCGGCCGGCGAGGGCATGCGCGCCGGTCTGCCGGCTGAAGTACATGATGCCCTTCTCGAAGACCTGGATGACGCCGGCCGCGTCTGCGGTGAGGGTCGGCACGCCGATCGCCTTGCCCAGCGGTCCGAGTACGCCACCGAGGTCGGTGAACTTGCCGCTCAGCGCGGTTGTCGCGATCGAGAGCAGCTGTGACGAGCCAGGGATGATCTGGTCGGCGAGTCCGTTGAGGCTGCCCAGATCGAGACTTCCGGCGCCACCGCTCGGACCGACCGGCGGTCGCACGATCTTCGGTTTCGTCGCCTGTCCCTGCACCGAGAAGAACGACGACTTCAGCTGCAGCATCGTCCGCGCCTGCTCGCCGGTGACCTCCTTGGTGCCGCCGGAACCGACCGCGCGCACCTTGAGCGCGCGACCGTTCTCGGCGCCGAGTCCGTTGGCCTCGACGACCTCGAAACTGCGCAGCGCGCCGACGCCGAACGCGGAGCCGATGCTCCCGGCACTCACCGTCGCCGTCCAGTTGTGGTTCGGTGAAGCCGTGTCGCCCTCGTCGGCGACGGCGGGGAATCGTCCGCCCGCCGTGAAGCCGCCGGTCGACGCGGAGAATTCGGTGAACGCCGGTTGACCGTTCTGACGCAGGATCTGGCCGGTGGTCGCGTCGGCCGCGACATTTGTCCGACGATCCTCGCTCGCGACGCCGCCGTAGACCTGTGAGTTCTGGGTGTCGTCGATCTTCTTGCCGCCGGCGATGGCGGCCAGCGCGTAGGTGCGCGCGACGACGGCTTGCGCCTTCAGCGCCTCCATGCCGCCGGAGTCACCCCAGGCGGGCACGCTCTCCTTGGGGATGACGCCCTTGACGTAGTCGTCGATGTGCAGCCGGTTGACGACGCGGCCGCCGTCGAGTCCGAGTGCCCCGCGGTAGGCCGTGTTGGACCCGCAGAATTTGAGGAAGTCGCGCGCCGGTCGAGAGGGCGCCATGCTGATCGGCTCGACGAACGGTGCCGTCAGCCGCACGGTCCGAATCGCGCCACCGCCGCAGCCGCTCATGATGGTGGCCGTGGTCCCGGACAAGCTGACCGCTTGTCCGGGAGCCACGGTCTGGCCACCGACTCGCATCCCGGCGTCCGCGTGCACATTCACCGAGTTCTGACCGGTGAGTCTCACCGTGATCTCGGGCCTGTCCACCTTCCCCGCGGTGGTGCCGCCGTAATAGTGGCGCAGAATCTGACTGGCAGGCCAGCCTTTTCGTGCGTATCCGTAGGCACCCCACTGACCCATACCGCGCCCGTGGCCGTGCCCATGTCCAATCAGCGTCACCGTCGAACCCACAGAGAGTTCCACGTCCTGACTCATGGTCGATCCCGCGACCGCCAGCCCGCCGGCCAACAGCGCCGGCGCCAATCCGAAGGCCGTCCAGGACAGCGTGCGCCGACGGGCATGGCGAGGCCGTACACCCGGCGCCATACCCGACAACCACGTCATCGGACGGAACTTCTGCACTGACGGAAACACATCCCTGAGTTGGACACTCGCCTCAGACGTAACGCCTGTGACTGGTGTGACGATTGAGACTTAAGTGACCATAGTGAACTCACTCGGTTCACAACAACCCCAGAAGATAACAACAGCATCACGAGTTGCCACGCGCGGCGTGTGTGCACGAAGACGCGGCATCCTCGCCTCCACGATGACTCCCGGATCGACCATTCGGACCAACCGGACACACCTGCCCCGTTCACTTGAGGAGCCCCTGTGCGCTATGCCCGACCCAAACCGTCGATCGTGCTGGCCACGATCGCGATCGTTGCCGTGGCGAGTCCGCTCGTGGTCAGTGTGAGCAAACACGATCCCGAGCTGGTGGATCGCACCACGAAGGTGGCCGACACCACGATCGAGCAGGTACCACTGCGCGATCTGTCGACCGTCGTGCTCGACATGGCGTCGTCGGGCCTCGGCGCCGCCGGCATCAAGCTGCCCAAGATCGACCCGAACCAGTTCCCGCTGCCCGACCTGACCGTGCCGCTCCCTTCCGGTCTCGTCCCCACGGCCACGCCTTCGGATTCCAGTTCGACGTCGACGAGCACGTCACCCACCGAGACCTCGACGACGTCGTCGGCAACGGATTCGACGTCATCAACATCGGATTCAACCTCGACGACGGACACCACGACGTCGACAACGACGACCTCCGCAACGCCGACCTCTACAACGACCTCGACGACGTCCGGCACACCCCGATCCACGGCCCGAGCACGCGCGCCCCAACCCCGCATGGCCGACGGCAGGCCCGTGGGCGCGGCGGTCACAACGCTTCGTCGGAGCACCCCGATCAAGATGCTCGCCTTCACCTGGGACCGCCCGGTCGACGTCGACATGTTCGTTCGCGCCAAGCGTCCGAATGGGCGATGGGGTGCATGGACCGCGCTCGAGCAAGCAGCTGGGAGCGAAGCGAGCCCCGACCACCCCGCCGGCACCGAACCGATCTGGGTCGGCAACGCACGCGAGGTGCAGATCGCCGCGACCGACAACGGGCTGGCCATCCCGGCCGCCGAACCGCAGGGCGGCGGGCCGGCGCAGCTGGCCATGGGGTCTGCCAGTGAGATCATCACCAAGCTCGTCACCACCGCACTGTCGGCCATCAAGGCAACCCTGATCAGCCCGGAATCGGTTCTGTCCCTTGGTTCTTCGCTACTCACGCCGCTGCTTGGCGGCCCCTCGGTGGTGGCCCGCGCGCAGTGGGGAGCCGACGAGGCCATTCGTTGTTCTCAGCCCACGTTCTCGCCGACGGTCCGCGGGGCGATCCTGCATCACACCGCCGGTTCCAACGAGTACACCGCTGCGCAGTCGGTGGAGATCGTCCGAGGCATCTACGCCTATCACGCCCGCACCCTCAACTGGTGCGACATCGGCTACAACGTGCTCGTCGACAAGTACGGTCAGATCTTCGAGGGCGCGTTCGGCGGACTGGACCGCAACGTCGAGGGCACGCACACCGGCGGTTTCAACAAGTCGACGGTCGGGGTGTCGATGATCGGCAACCTCGACCAGACACCGCCCACCGGCGCGATGGTCGCCGCGGTGGCCCGGTTCCTGCGCTGGCGCCTCGGCAAGGCCGGGCTCAATCCCGGCGGGACGGCCAACCTGACCTCGGAAGGCTTCTCCGGCAGCAAGTTTCCCGCCGGAGCGCAGACCACCCTTCCGATGATCGCCGGGCACCGCGACTACAACAGCACGAGTTGCCCAGGCACACACGGCTACTCGGCTCTCGCACAGATCCGCGGCCTGGCCGGCGGTGCGTCCGTCAAGCCGCCGGAGTCGACGCCTTCTGCGACACCGACGAATCCGGTACCGGTCCCGTCCGCCTGACAAGTCCATTCGATCCCCTGAACTGAATCTGGGGGAACATCTCACGGGTTGCGATCACGCAAAGTTCATCTCTGTGACGATCTCGCGGCCGGCTCTACCGTCTGAGGAGTCACCCGCGACCGGCCACGCCGCCGATCGCTTCCTCGATCGTGAGAAGAGCCATGACCGACACTCTCGAATCCCCCTCTGCCACAACCATTTCTCGACTCCGCGTCCCCGAGCTCCATGAGCTTCCCGACAATCTACGCCAGCAACTCGAGTCGCTCGAACGTCAGCTCGGCTACATCCCCAACTGGGCCAGCGCGCTCAGCCTCGGTGGTGCGCACGCCGCACGGTTCAACGATTACATCCTCGGCCTTCTCGATCCGAACACCGGCCGACTGCCCTACGTCGACCGTGAGGTGCTCGCCACGGTGAGTTCTGCCGAGAACAAGTGCTCCTATTGCCGCCTCAACCACGCAGGCAGCCTCGGTGAGGCGCTCGGTGACCGCAAGCTCGGCACCCGAGTCGCCATCGACTACCGCGAGGTGCGTGAACTCTCGCCGCGGCACCGCACGCTCGCTCGCTTCGCAGGCAAACTCTCCTTGCATCCCGGTGAGATCGAGGACGCCGACATCGACGAACTGCGCGATCTGGGCCTGAACGACGAGGAGATCTTCGAGGCGGTGCACGTCATCTCGGCCTTCGCCGCCGCCAACCGGTTCACCATCTTCCTGCAGGTCACACCCGACGACCAGTTCTTCAACTGACTTGGCACACAAGGAGATCCACTCTCATGACGGCCACCACCGGAGCCTCGCTTCGCATCTCGCGCCTGCGCACGCCCACCGACGACCAACTCTCCCCCTCGCTCGCCGCACTCTTTGATCAGACCGAGAAGGAGTCCGGCTTCGTCCCGAACTGGCTTCGCGGCTTCGCACTCGACGAGGGGCATTTCGAACGCCTCAACGCCTACCTGTTCCCGCTCGTCCAGGGCGACCCGTCGGTGCCGAGTTCGATCACCCGACGTGAACGGGAGATCCTTGCGACCGTCGTATCGGTCCGCAACGGCTGCGCGTACTGCCACGCCCTGCACGTACATGAACTCGCCCAGTTCCTCGGCGATGCCTGGCTCGCACACCGCATTTCGCTCGACCACCGGGAAGTGCCCGAACTGTCCGAGCGCGAACACGCCCTCATCGAACTGGCGTTGACGGTCACCGACGATCCCGGTGGCGTCTCCGACGACGACATCGAGGGCCTGCGCGGCCTCGGGCTCACCGACGCCGAGATCTTCGAAGCTGTCCAGATCACCGCCATCTTCAACGCCACCAACCGGATCTCCCTCGCTCTCGGGTTGCTGCCCGACCCGGAGATCTTCGACGGCGATCACACCGCCGCACATTCGTGACCAGGAGTAACCCATGACCAGCACCACCAGCCAAGCCACCACCGAATTCGTCCTCCCCGAGGACACCCTCGAGCGCTTCCGCGAGCGAGCCGTCACCTACGACCGTGAGAATCGTTTCTTCGCAGAGGATCTCGAAGAGCTGCGCGAGCTCGGCTACCTGCGGGCGGCACTCCCCCGCGAGCACGGCGGACTCGGCATCAGCCTGCACCAGCTGAATCTCGAGCAGCGTCGCCTGGCTGCGTTTGCGCCGGCCACCGCACTCGGGGTCAACATGCACCTGTACTGGACCGGCCCGCTGGCCGATCAGCTCAACGCCGGCAACAAGGAATTACTCTGGCTCGCAGAGGAAATCGTTGCCGGAAAGGTGATCGCCGCCGGCCACGGCGAACCGGGCAACGATCTCGTCATCGACGACTCCACCACCATCGCCACGCCGGTCGACGGTGGCTATCGCATCACCGGACACAAGATCTTCACCTCACTGTCGCCGGCGTGGGATTGGCTGGGCGTGCATGCGCGCGACAACTCCGACCCCGACAACCCGAAGATCGTGCACACTTTCGTCCGGCGCGACGAGGTCGGCGTGTCGACGGTCGAGACGTGGGACACGCTCAGCGTGCGCGCCACCGCCAGCCACGACACCCTCCTCGACGACGTCTTCGTCCCGAGTGAGCGCACCGTCGGAGTCCACGCCGTTGGTGAGCCACCGACCGGCTACGTCGCCGGTATCTTCCCCTGGGTTCTCCCGCTGCTGGGCAACATCTACCTCGGAATCGGGCGTCGTGCTTTGGATCTCGCGATCGCGTCGGCAACGTCGCGCACCGCGCTGAGCCTCGGGGGAGAATCGGTGGCGCACAAGCCGTTCACCCAGTATCACGTCGCCGAAGCGGAGTTCGCTCTCGAAGGCACCCAGGGACAGCTCGACCGGCTGACCACCCAGCTCACCGCGGGTGAGGATCTCGGTGACCGCGCGCTGCTGCGGCTGTTCGCGGCCAAGGAGAACGGCACCCGGACCGGACGCACCGTCACCGACCTCGCGCTCGAGGTCGCCGGGGCCGGAGCGCTGCACCGACGCAACGAGCTCGAACGTCTCTACCGCGACGTGCGGGCGGGCGCCTTCCATCCGCCGAACAGCGACAGCGCACGCACCTTCGTCGGGTCGTTCGCGCTCGGGTTGCTGTAGCCGCACGGACTTTCGGTACGGGGTCCCGCAAGAAACTAGGGGAAGAACTTCCTCCCCTACTTCTTGAGTCCTCCGCGAGAAGTTTCGCGGGGACGACACCAAGAGTAGGGGAGGAGTTTCTTCCCCTAGTTTCTTGCGGCCGTTCGAACCTTAGCCGAACCACCGCTCCAACACAACCGCCACGCCGTCCTCGTTGTTGCCGATGGTCACCTCGTCGGCGGCGGCGAGGGCGGCGTGATGTCCGTGCCCCATCGCCACCCCGTGGTGTGCCCACGAGAGCATCTCGACGTCATTCGGCATGTCACCGAACGCAATCACCGCTTCCGACGGTAGATCGGCTTGTGCAGCAAGCCGTTCCAGTCCCGATGCCTTGTGTGTTCCCGGCACCGACAGTTCGACGAGCCCGTTGTCGGTGGAGAAGGTGATCTGCGCGAGATCGCCGACGTACCCCGAAAGGCGCTGCGCCATCTCGCCACTTGCCATGCCGGGCGATCGGACGAGCAGTTTGACGGCGGGCTCGGCATAGATGTCGTCGTCGCCGACCTCGACGTGGTCGGGATTGAGCCACGCGTGCTGGTAACCCGCACTGGCCACGAAGGGCGCGGTCGCGGCGTCGTGCGCGGACTCGCCTGCGCGCTCCGCAGCGATTCCGCATCCCGGAATCCGTTGCTTGGCAATCTCTCCCAGCTTCACCAAGACTGGTGGCGGCAGCGTCGCCGACCAGATCACCCGATCGTGCAGCACGTCGTAGAGGATAGCGCCGTTGGCGCACACCGCGTATCGGACCTGTGCCTGCGTGCCGTCGAACTGGTCGGTGATCTCGGCGATCCACCGCGGCGGGCGACCAGTCGCCAGCACGAATTCGGCACCGGCGCCGCGCGCTGCCCCGAGAACGTCAAGAGTGCGTGCGGATACCTGGTTTTCGTCGTCGATGAGGGTGCCATCGACATCACTGGCGATCAGCGTCGGCGGTCCAAATGCCATCAGGACGTCCCGCGCCGCGACTTCTCGGCGGCCTTACGTGCGCGTGCCTCCGCCTTGCGCTCTGCTTCTTCGGCTTCGATGGTCGCCGCCTCCTCGATCGTCGGTGCCGAACCGCCGAGCCGTTCCGGTACCCAGAATTCGCCCGCGGGATGGGTGCCGTAGCCGTCCTGCACCTCGAGCAACATCGTCTTCATCACCTCACGCAGCCGGGCGGTCTCGGCAGACGGGTCGGCGGCCGAATCGACAGCGATCGGAAGGCCGTAGCGCACGGCGACCGGCAGCTTGCTGCGCCCCATGTTCCGTTTACCGCCCTTGGTCCACTGGCGGTGCGCACCCCACACGATGGCCGGCACGATCGGCACGCGCGCCTCGGCCGCCATCCTGGCCGCGCCCGTCTTGAAACCCTTCAGCTCGAAACTCCGGCTGATGGTCGCCTCCGGATACACGACGACGATCTCCCCCGATCGCAACGAGTCCACGGCCGCGCGATAGGCCTCGGCTCCCTCCGACCGGTCCACCGGCACCGTCTTCGTGTGGTTGACGAGGAAGCGCATGATCGCCACGTCCATCACCTCGGACTTGATCATGAACCGCGCCCGGCGTCCGGCCCGGTAGAGGCCGATCGCGGCAGGCAGGAAGTCGACGTAGCCGGTGTGGTTGACGGCGAGGACGGCGCCACCGGTCTCCGGGAAGTTCTGAATACCGGTGAACCGGAGGTCGAGACCCTGCGCGCGGACGAGCCCGTTGGCGATCAGTTCGAGAGTCCGGAAGACCGGTTCGCGACTCTGCGGACGGCTCTGACTCATGCGACCAGCCTATCCGTCCTCACCTTGCTCGCGGGCTGCCCGCTTGGCCGCACGCGCCGCCTGCTCCTCGGCATCCATCCGGTTCGCCTCCTCCAACGTCGGAGCAGACCCGCCGAGTCGCGCCGGGACCCAGAACTCGCCCTTGGGGTGCTCGCCGTACGCGTCCTGCAGCTCCAGGAGCTTCTCGCTCATCACCTTGTGCAGCTTCGCGGTCAGGGCGTCGGCGTCGCCGGTCGGTTCCAGCGGTTCGGCCACCCCGACCATGATCTTGTAGTTCGAGCGGCCCAGCTTCTTGGGATGACCCTTGGTCCACACTCGCTGCGCACCCCAGATGACGGTCGGGATGATCGGTGCGTTGGCCTCGAGCGCCATGCGGGCGGCGCCGGACTTGAATCCTTTGATCTCGAAGCTGCGGCTGATCGTCGCCTCTGGGTACACCCCCACCAGTTCCCCTTGCTTGAGGTACTCCACGGCGGTGCGGTAGCTCTCGCTCCCCTGCTCACGGTCGACGGGAATGTGCTTGAGCGACCGCATGATCGGGCCGCCGTACTTGTTGTCGAAGACCTCTTTCTTCGCCATGAACCGCACGTACCGATGGCCCTGCAGATAGGCGGGAATGCCGGCGTAGGTGAAGTCGAGGTAGCCGGTGTGATTGAAGGCGACGACGCCGGCACCGGTCTTGGGAACGTTCTCGACGCCCGAGATCGTGAACTTGAGGCCCTCGGCCAGCCACAGCAGTCGCGCGGCGGTGATCACAGTGCCATAGACGGGTTCCATGGGTTGAGCTTACTGCGGCGCAATCGATCGACTGACGCTGCGATGCAGGTCCGCATGGATGACACCGATGAGGTTCATCGACTGGACTATCCCGGCGAAGGCCTTCAGCGGTGTCATCCGTGCGAGCCGGTTCTACTGCTCCCCCGCGATGGCAAAGATGAGTTCGACCGCCGCGTCGACGAGCTGGTCCGGTTCCACGTCGAGCCGTCCGTCGGAGTAGTCGAGGTAGAGCGCAACGAGTGCCCCCGAGAGCGCGGTCGAGACGATCGCGAGGTCGCGGCCCGCACCGATCCGACCACCGGCCATCGCGACCGCCGCGCCGACGAACTGCGGGGTGGCCGCGGCACGGTGATCGCGCAGCGTGTCGTCGGCGAGCGGTTCGCGCAGCAGGATGCGCGCCCGACGCGGGTCCCGCTCGAAGAAGTCGCGGATGGCGTCGACAAACGCGCGCACGTCCTGGCGGGGGTGACCCGTCACCGCGACGGCAGTCAGGGTCTCGAACAGCTCCGCGGACACCTCGTCGTACACGGCGGTGAGCAGTTCCTCGCGGGAGGCGAAGCTCTCGTAGAAGTAGCGCGGACTGAGCTTGGCCTCGCGGATCACCGCGCGCATCGTCACCGCTGCGGCGCCGCCCTCGCCCAGCAGTGCGCGGCCGGCGTCCAGCAACACCGCCCGACGGTCCGTCGAGCGATCCGCCAGTGTCTGACCTCGCCACAGCTTTCCGGAACTCACCCGCTCATCCTTGCATCATCGGGCGTATTGACATCGCCCGATTCAACATGAATCATGTGATTCATGTTTACCGAAGAGGCCTTCCAAGAAGCACTCGCACGTCCGCGACTGGCCAAGCCCGCACCGGAATATCTGAAGTCGAACCGGGGTGTCCCGATCCGAGCCATCTCCGAACCGGAGTTGCAGGAACAGACCCGCGAATGGTTCGACATGTTCGCCAAGAAGCTCGACTTCCTCGAACGCCAGGGCAACGACGTTGCCTGGCTGATGACCTGGGCCAAGAAGTACTGGTGGAGCTTCCTGGTCCGCGACATGAGCATCAACGACGAGCTCTACGCAGCCGACCTCCGCTACACCGACGTGACCACGTTCGGCCGCACCATTGTCGGCATCGACGACTTCGTGACCTACAACTTCGCCTTCTTCGACGCGATCCCCGACTGGCGCTACGACCCCCTGCCCGACCAGGTGTACGTCGATATCACGCCAGAAGGCAAGGTACGCATCATGATCCGCTACATCGGTAGCGGCCACTTCTCCGGCGCCCTGCGTCTCTACCCGTACGACGGTTCGGCGCCGACGCTGTATGGCGACGGCCGGTTCATCCAGTGCACGGCCGTCGACCGCTACCACTTCAACACCGACCGCCTGATGGAAGAGGGCGAAACCCTCTACGACTTCATCGACGCCACCCAGCGCGCCGGCATCCTCCCGCGCGACGACAGCCGCGTGCTGCGCGCCGCCTTCGCCGCGTCGAAGATCCCCGTGTCGGTCCAGCGGCTGACGCAGCGGTTCACGTCGCGCTGAGCACCCCGGCATACTGTCGCGGTGGATGATCCGCCGCGCCGTATCCACATCGTCGGGGTGTCGGGAACGGGCAAGTCGACCCTCGCGCGTCAGGTCGCGGACATTCTGGACCTGCCGCAACTCGAACTCGACGAGGTGTTCTGGGACGCCGATTGGACGTTCCGTGACCTCGACGACGCACGCGCTATCGTCCGCACATTTCTGGCCGACAACCCGACCGGCTGGGTGATCGACGGCGTCTGGACACGACGCCTCGACGGGCTTCTGGACACCGACACGCCCGACGGTCCCGATGTCGTGGTCTGGCCCGACCACGCGCGACGCGCGGTCATGTTCCGCGTCACCCGCCGAACCGTTCTCCGAGGTGTCCGCCGTGAGGGGATCTGGCACGGCAACCGCGAGAACCCGCGAGACTGGTTCCGCCGCGACCCCGACAAGAACATCATCCGCTGGGCCTGGGTGATGTATCCGGAGACCCGAAATCGGATGCAGGCACGCATCGACGCCGGTGAACCGGTTCTGCGGCTCGCCGGTCAGCGGGCTGTCGACGACTGGCTACGGTCGCTGAAACAGCGGTGACCGCCATCACGCGGGAATCCTGCAGGCACAACGGCCCACGACAGGCCCGGCGGCGACTCGTTAGATTGGTATGTCGAATGCCCGCACGCGCTCAGCCCGCGCAGCCCAGGAAAGGTCGCCACACGTGCAGATCACCAGCATCGGACATGCCGGCTTCCACATTCAGACCGCCGCCGGGTCGATCCTCTGCGACCCGTGGGTGAACCCCACCTATTTCGCCTCCTGGATCCCGTTCCCGGACAACTCCGAGCTGGATTGGAAGACGCTTGGCCAGTGCGACTACCTCTACGTCTCACACCTGCACCGCGACCACTTCGATGAGCGCAACCTGCGGGAGAACGTCAACAAGGACGCCACCGTCCTGCTGCCCGACTACCCCGTGCCGGACCTCAAGCGCGAACTCGAGAAGCTCGGCTTCCACACCTTTGTGGAGACCACCGACTCGGTGAAGACCACGGTGACGAACGACAAGGGCTCGCTCGACGTCATGATCATCGCGCTGCGTGCCCCCGCCGACGGCCCGATCGGCGACTCCGGCCTCATCGTCTCCGACGGCGAGACCGTGTGCTTCAACATGAACGACGCCCGGCCCATCGACCTCGACGTCATCGACGAGGCGTTCGGTGGCGTCGACGTCCACCTGCTGCAGTATTCGGGAGCCATCTGGTACCCGATGGTCTACGACATCCCGCGCAAGTCGAAGGCGAACTTCGCGTCGCAGAAGCGTCAGCGCGGCATGGATCGCGCCCGCTCCTACATCGAGCAGGTCGGCGCGACATGGGTGGTCCCGTCGGCCGGTCCGCCGATGTTCCTCGACGAGGAGTTGTTCGGGCTCAACGACTTCGGCTCCGGCATCGACGACCCGGAGAATGCTCGGCCGGCCGACGTCACGTCGATCTTCCCCGACCAAGAGACGTTCCTGGAGCAGATGCGCATCCACGGCACCGACGACGGCGAGCGTCATCGTGGCCTGATGATGGTGTCGGGGTCGGTCGCCGACTTCACCGGATCGACGCTCAACGAGGTCGGCCATCCCTACGCTCCGCACGACGTGTTCGGCGAGAACAAGCAGGCCTACCTCGAGCGGATGAAGGAGAAGTTCGCCCCGATCATCGCCGCCGACAAGGCAACCTGGGCCCCGGCCGAGGGCGAGCCGCTGATCGGGCAGCTTCGTGAGTTGTTCGAGCCGATCATGGCGCAATCGGACCTCATCTGCGACGGCATCGGCTATCCCGTCGGTCTCGTCATGACGCCGCACAGTTCGTCGAAGGAGACCACCGACGAGACCGAGATCGTCGTCATCGACTTCCCCAACCGCATCGTGCGCGAGCCGAAGGAGGGAGAAGGCAAGTACCGCTACGGATTCCGCATCGCCACCGAGCTGGTGCGGACCGTCCTTCGCGACAACGAGCCCGACTGGGTCAACACGATCTTCCTCTCCACCCGCTTCACCACGTGGCGGATCGGCGGGTACAACGAGTTCCTCTACACCTTCTTCAAATGCCTCACCGACGAGCGAATTGCCTACGCCGACGGCTGGTTTGCCGAGGCACACGACGATTCGGCGTCGATCACCAAGGACGGCTGGGAGATGCAGCGTCGCTGCCCGCACCTCAAGGCCGACCTCGGCAAGTTCGGTGTCATCGAGGGCGACAAGCTGACCTGCAATCTGCACGGCTGGCAATGGGACCTGCCCACCGGTCGGTGCCTGACCTCCAAGGGGCACGACCTTCGGGCGCAGCGACTCGGGACCTGATGAGCTCATCATGACCGCCGCAGAACGAACCTACGGCGGGCGCGCTGTGAGCGACCGGCTGGCCGATCGCCGCCGTCGGTTCCTCGACGCGGCGCTCGATGAGTTCTCGACGAAGGGCTACGCGGCGTCGTCGGTGACCTCGCTGTGTAAGGCCGCCGGACTGTCGCGACGGCAGTTCTATGAGCTCTTCGCCGATCGTGAGGACCTCCTCATCGCGATCTACGACGAGATCCAGGGAGGCGCCCGTCTCGCGGTCTCGGAGGCGTTGTCCGACAATCCTTCTCGCGATCTCCGTGACCTGGCCACCACAGCGATGCGCGCCTACATTTCCTCGGTGGGCACCGATCCGCGGCGCGCGGAAGTCTCGTTCGTCCAGGTGGTCGGCGTGAGCAGTCGCGTCGAGCAGCACCGCATCGACGGACGCGAGGAGTGGGTCGATTTCTTCGTCGCAACGATGGCCGACGTCGCCGCGCGCCCACCCTCGGATCGACAGCGCCACCTCGCCAACGGCTTCGTCGGCGCCCTCACCGGACTCGTCCACCGATGGAGTTCGTCCGACAACCCGGCGCCACTCGGCGACATCGTGGACGTACTCGCCGACATCCTGCTCGCCTTCACCACCCTCTGACTCGAGAGTCGAGGCCCGCTGGCCCTCCTCATCGCCACCCTTGTGGCGCAGACCACATCTGTGTATCTTCACTAGGAATGTGAGACGCAGGTGTCTCACAACTGGACAAGGGGTGGTTGTATGTGTCGGGGGTCGACGACGTTGCGCGCTCAGGCAATTGGTCTCATCATCGGATTGCTTGTCACGACCTTCGTCGGAAGTTCCGTTCTGGCCACGGGGCACGCGTCGGCAGTGCCGGTGCAGCCTGCACTGCCCTTTCCGGTCCCGCCGGCGATCCCCGAGTTCGACCGCGCCTTCTATCTCCCGCCGCAGCGGGTGGTCGAGTCAAAGAAGCCCGGTGAGTTGATCGCGGCCCGGCGCGTCAATCTTGCTGCGTTCTCGGCGATTCCGATCAACGTGGACGCATGGCAGATCTCCTACCGCTCGACGAACACCCGCGGGGAAGCGATCCCGGCGGTGGCGACACTACTCAAACCGCGCGGTCCGCAGCGTCCGGGTCCGTCGAAGCTGGTGTCTTGGCAGTCTGCCGAGGACTCGACCGCCTTGTACTGCGCCCCTTCGTATGTGATGCAGTTGGCATCGATTCCCGGGCAGATTTCCGGCTCGGTCGACTCGCAGTACGAAGTCTTGCAGATCACGTCGTTGGTCGGTGCGGGGTATTCCGTGGTGATTCCCGACCATCAAGGACCTCAGTCCGCCTTCGCTGCCGGCCCTCTCGCGGGCCGCATCACGCTCGACGGAATCCGCGGTGCCCGAAACTTCCGACCGCTGGGACTGAAAGACGATCTGCGCGTGGGCATGATGGGTTACTCCGGCGGGTCGATCGCGACCGGGTGGGCGGCTGAGCTCGCCGCGTCTTACGCGCCAGAACTACCCATCGTCGGAGCCGCCGAAGGCGGTGTCCCCGCCGACATCGGAGCGCTGGTCAACCTGGCGAACGGCAATGCGGCGTCGGGCCTCATCATGGCCGGGATCATCGGTGTGAGCCGCGAGTACCCGGAACTCGATCGCTTCCTGCAGCGCCATGTGAACCCTCTCGGCCGGGCGCTGCTGACGGTGAAGAGTCCACTCTGCCTGACCTATCAGGCAGCACTCGCCCCGTTCGTCAACATCAAGGGTCTGATCAACCTGCCGGGCGATCCACTGAGCTATCCCACTCCACGAAAAGTGCTGGGCCAGATGAGAATGGGCAAGTCCGTACCCACGTTTCCGATGTTCATCTACCAGTCGAACCCCGATTGGATCGCGCCTGTCGGACCGGTCAACACCCTTGTGCGCACCTACTGCGCCGATCCGGGCGCACGCGTGCAGTACACCCGCGACCATTTCAGCGAGCACATCACCCTGGCGGTCGAAGGATTTGCCCCCGGTGTGGTGTGGATGGCTGACCGCTTGGCCCGCAAGCCAGTTCGACGCGGCTGCACCACCAGCGACCAGGGATCGATGGCGTTGAACCCCGCAACCTGGCGGGCGTTCGTCAACCTGGTCGGCAACAACCTCGCCATTCTCATCGGAGAACAACTCGGGCGGGTTCCGCGCCACCCCTGAGCCTGATCAATGGAGGGCATCGACCGCACAAGCGTTGCCTTCGAGTCAGCGACCCACCCGCCGCCTGCGGCGGCGATCGTGGAGGCGGGAAGAGGGCCGTGGAGCGCGACGCGGCGACGATGATCCACGAAA
>NZ_JBEXMX010000087.1:0-21909 GCF_040610755.1 Gordonia sp. NPDC003585
ATCGGAACGCACCGCAGGCGGTCCCGGCAGCGCGAGCAGCGGCTGCGTCGCGCGCACCTCGCGTGCGGGACCCCACGCCAGCTCGAGTTGTTCCCACATCGGCATGACCAATTCCGCGCGCCCGACCACCGACGAGCAGACGCGCGGCGCCGCGATCGCGCGGTCGGCGAAGTAATCGAGGTCGTCGGGCGAACCGATCAGCGGAATGAGGTTGGCACCGGAGAAGCACAGGGACGTGACGGGGTCGGCGGCCGACCACATCTCACCACCGAGCAATCGCGGGGTGATCCCGTGTACCTCGAATCGGGCGGCGACCATGCACATCGCGACCGGATCGGTGGCCAGCACCTGCTCGACGACGGGTGCGTCACGCGCACCGAGCGGCCGGTCGCCCAGAAGCTTCAGCACGGCCGATCCTCCCGTCATCGCTCTTGTGGCCGGTTGTCCGTCTAGGAGACGGTCACCACCGGTCCTCCGACCTGCGTACCGTCTCCAGTTTCTCCCGATTCCTCGGCAATTCGCAGCGCTTCTTCG
This sequence comes from Gordonia sp. NPDC003585, assembly GCF_040610755.1. Taxonomy (NCBI): domain Bacteria; kingdom Bacillati; phylum Actinomycetota; class Actinomycetes; order Mycobacteriales; family Gordoniaceae; genus Gordonia; species Gordonia sp. NPDC003585. Next base: position 535 of record NZ_JBEXMX010000087.1, read on the forward strand.
ATCAAGGTCTCGACGATATCGGCTTCCGGGACCGTTTTGATGACCTCACCCTTGACGAAGATCTGTCCCTTGCCGTTGCCAGAGGCCACGCCCAGGTCGGCCTCGCGGGCCTCGCCCGGTCCGTTGACCACGCATCCCATCACGGCCACGCGCAGCGGCACCTCCATGCCCTCGAGGCCCGCGGTCACGGCGTCGGCGAGCTTGTAGACGTCGACCTGCGCCCGCCCGCACGATGGACAGGACACGATCTCGAGCTTGCGTGGCCGCAGGTTGAGCGACTGGAGGATCTGGTCGCCGACCTTGATCTCCTCGGCCGGCGGCGCCGACAGCGAGACGCGGATGGTGTCGCCGATGCCCTGGCTGAGCAGAGCACCGAAGGCGACGGCCGATTTGATGGTGCCCTGGAAGGCGGGACCGGCCTCGGTGACGCCGAGGTGCAACGGATAGTCACACTGCGCCGCGAGCTGCCGATACGCCTCGACCATGATGACCGGGTCGTTGTGTTTCACCGAGATCTTGATGTCGCCGAAGCCGTGTTCCTCGAACAGGCCGGCTTCCCACAGCGCCGACTCCACCAGCGCCTCGGGTGTGGCCTTGCCGTACTTCTGCATGAGTCGCTTGTCCAGCGAGCCGGCATTGACCCCGATGCGAATGGGAATCCCCGCTTCGCCCGCGGCCTTGGCGACCTCCTTGACCCGGCCGTCGAACTCCTTGATGTTTCCGGGATTGACCCGCACCGCGGCACAGCCCGCGTCGATCGCGGCAAAGATGTATTTCGGCTGGAAGTGGATGTCGGCGATCACCGGGATCTTCGACTTCTTCGCGATGATCGGCAGTGCGTCGGCGTCCTCTTGACGCGGGCAGGCCACGCGCACGATGTCGCAGCCCGACGCGGTCAGTTGCGCGATCTGTTGCAGGGTGGCGTTGATGTCGTGGGTCTTGGTGGTCGTCATCGACTGCACCGAGATCGGATGGTCGCTGCCGACGCCCACCGTTCCGACCTGGATCTGCCGGGTTCGGCGACGCGGCGCGAGGACCGGGGGCGGACCCGCCGGCATGCCGAGCCCGATCGGTATCGCGGAGTCTGTGGACGCGTTCATCGTCGTATCACCTCAGGAGCCGGTTGTCGTCGCAGTGTCGGTGATCTCGGGCCGGGAGATCACCACGGATTGATGGGGTTGATGATGTCGGCGGTCAGGGTCAGCACCATGAAACCGCCCATGACGATCACCACGGCGTAGGTGATCGGCATCAGCTTGAAGTAGTCGACCGGCCCGCCGGGTGCACGGCCGAACCACCGCCGGACGGTGTTGCGCCCCTTCTCGTAGCCGACGATCGCCATGTGTCCGCCGTCGAGCGGAAGCAACGGGATGAGGTTGAACATGCCGAGGAAGAAGTTGATGGAGATCAGGAGAATCCAGAACATGTCCCAGAGTCCGCGTTCGACGGCCTGACCGCCGAGGACGGACGCCCCGTACACGCTCACCGGGGTGTCCAACGAACGCTCGCCGCCGGTGACCGCGGTCCAGAGCGCGCCGATCTTGGTCGGCAGGCTCAGCAACGCGTCCCAGGTCGCGCGGAACAGGTCGCCGGTGAACACCAGCGCGCCCGGCACGATGGTCAGCGCGTTGTAGTCCTTGACGGCCGGCGGGGCGTCGTAGGCGATGCCGACCATGTTGTAGGTCTGGGTCTCGACACTTCCGTCGGATCTGGTGGCGGTGACCGTGACCGGCTGCGGCGTCATCGTCGCGTCGAACTGCCGACCATCGCGTTCGACGGTGAGCACGATGGGACCGGTGCTCTCCCGGATGACGGGCGTCAGGTCTGCGGCCTTGTCGACGGGCGTGCCGTTGACGGCGACGATCTCGTCGCCGGGAAGCAATCCGGCCGCGGCGGCGGGTCCGGCGCCGGCACAGGGCGACTGCGTCTGCTTGTTGTCCTTGATCTCGATCGACGATGACACACAGTTGGTTTCGGCGACCCGCGCCGGCGTGGGAGGCGGACTGAGATCGGGCAGACCGAAACTCAGCCCGACGATGATGATCAGTACAAAACCGAGCAGGAAGTTCTGGGCCGGGCCGGCGAAGAGGACGACCAGACGCTTCCACGCCTTCTGCTTGTACATCGCCCGATCGCGTTCGTCGGCGGTGAGTTCCTCATGCGGAGTCATGCCGGCGATGTCGCAGAACCCACCGAACGGCAGTGCCTTGAAGCCGTACTCGGTCTCGCCGCGGCGGGTCGACCACAGCGTGGGACCGAAGCCGACGAAGTAGCGCCGGACCTTCATGCCCGTCGCCTGAGCCGCCCACATGTGGCCGCACTCGTGCCAGGCGACCGACAGCAGCAGTGTCACCGCGAACAGGATGACACCGATTGCGAAACTCACGTACCCACTCCATCCGGGCCCACCGTGTGTGGACCGCTTCCGACCAGGACCGCCGCGCGATCACGGGCCCACTGATCGGCTGCAAAGACCTCTTCCACACTACCCGGCGCCGATGACCACTGATCGGCCTCGGAGAGCACCTGCGCCACGATGTCGACGATGCGCGGAAACCGGATCGCACCGTCGAAGAACCCGGCGGCCGCGGCCTCGTTCGCGGCGTTGAACACCGCGGTCATGCTGCCGCCGCGAGTGCCGGCGGCGCGTGCCAGCTCTATGGCCGGGAACACCTCGTCGTCGACCGGCTCGAACGTCCATTGCGAGGCGGTCGAGAAGTCGCACGCCGACGACGACCCGGGCACCCGGTCGGGCCATCCGAGGGCGAGCGCGATCGGCAGTTTCATCGAGGGCGGCGACGCCTTCGCGATGGTCGCGCCGTCGACGAAGGTCACCATCGAATGGACGATCGACTGGGGATGCACCGTCACGTCGATGTGGTCGTAGTCCACGCCAAACAGCAGGTGGGCCTCGATGACCTCGAGCGCCTTGTTCACCAGCGTCGCCGAGTTCAGGGTGATCATCGGGCCCATCGACCACGTCGGGTGGCGGCCCGCCTGTTCCGGGGTGACATCCTCGAGCTGCGCACGCGTCCAGCCCCGGAACGGGCCGCCCGACGCGGTCAGGACCAGGCGGTCGACCTCGGCGGCGGTACCCGCACGCAGGCACTGGGCGATCGCCGAGTGTTCGGAATCCACCGGCACGATCTGTCCCGGAGCCGCAGCGTCGAGCACCAGCGAGCCACCCGCGACCAGGGACTCCTTGTTCGCCAGTGCCAGGCGCGCCCCGGTGGCCAGTGCAGCAAGACTCGGCGCCAGGCCGATCGACCCGACCACCGCGTTGAGAATCACATCGGCCTCGGTCGAATCGATCAGCTCACACATGGCATCGGGGCCGGCCGCAACCGGCCCGCCGAGCCGGTCGGCGAGGTGCCCGGCAGCATCCTTGTCGGCCACGGCCAGTCGGGCGGGCGGGATCGAGAACTCGGCGGCCTGCTCGGCCAGCGCATCGAGGTTGGCTCCGCCGGCACCGAGGCCGACGACCTCGAAGCGGTCGGGATGTTCGCGGATCACCTCCAGCGCCTGCACACCGATCGAACCGGTCGAACCGAGAATGAGCACACGCGTAGGCACCCATCCATTCTGAACCACGGTTTTACGCGGGCGCGGCCGGATGCACCTTGCGCCAGTGTTCGGCGATGTCGATACGCCGGGTGATCCATACCCCTTCATGCGATTGCACGTGATCGAGGAAGCGTTCGAGCGCAGCCAGCCGGGCCGGACGTCCGACGAGCCGGCAGTGCAGACCGACCGAGAGCATCTTCGGTGCCCCGTCGGCGCCCTCGCGATAGAGCACGTCGAACGCGTCGCGCAGATGGGCGAAGAACTGCTCGCCCGACGGAAACCCACCTGGCGAAGAGAACCGCATGTCGTTGGTGTCGAGCGTGTACGGGACCACGAGGTGATCGACGACGTCGGTGACCCCGTCGGCCTGCCGCGGCACCTTCACCCAGTAGGGCAGATCGTCGGCGTAGCTGTCGGAGTCGTAGACGAATCCACCCTGCTCGACGACGAGCCGGCGCGTGTTCGGCGAGTCCCGGCCGGTGTACCAGCCGAGCGGGCGTTCCCCGGTGATCTCGGTGAGAAGCGAGATCGCCGCCTGCATGTGCTCGGCCTCCACCCTCGCGTCGACCATCTGGTAGCTGAGCCAGCGGTAGCCATGACAGGCGATCTCGTCACCCCGCGCGACAAAGGCCGCGGCCACCTCCGGGTTGCGGGCCATCGCCTGCGCGACCGCGAAGATCGTCAGCGGCAGATCGCGTCGCGAGAACAGACGCAGGATGCGCCACACGCCCGCCCGGGAACCGTACTCGTACAGCGACTCCATGCTCATGTGCCGGTTCGGGAACGACTGCGCGCCGACCATCTCCGACAGGAACGTCTCGCTGCCCCGGTCGTTCTCGAGGACGTTGTTCTCCGAACCCTCCTCGTAGTTGAGGACGAATTGCACCGCGATTCGCGCGTCGCCGGGCCACTGCGGGTCAGGAGTGTGCTCGCCGTAGCCGACCATGTCGCGCGGATACCGTTCGGCTCGATAGTCGGCGAGGGATCGCGGGGACTGGAACATGGCCGAATTCTGTCATCGATCTCGACACGGCGCCTCGCCTACGGCTCGGAGCCGGCTCGATCCGGCGGATCTCGACACGGCGCCTCGCCTACGGCTCGGAGCCGGCTCGATCCGGCGGATCTCGACACGGCGCCTCGCCTGCGGGTAGGAGTTGGCTACCGCTATGCTGATCTCGCGAACTACTACCGATCGTCAGAGACCTGACGCGCAGCGAGGAGTCACCGTGGCAAGCACTGAGGTGGAGCACACCGACACCGTCGACACCGGCTGGGTTCGGGAACCCGCCGACGCTCCGTCCGCACGCTTCGGCTGGCACGGCCAGGCCACCAAGGCCTTCTACATCGCCGGCGTCATCTGCGCGCTGGCGCTCGTCGCCATGATCATCGGCAATCACCACGGCCACATCGAGGACATCTACCTCGTCGGCTTCGCGCTGCTGTTGCTGTTCTTCGTGATTCGCGGCCTGGTCATGAACCGCGGCAAGTGGTCCTAGGACCTCACTCCACTCAGCGCTCTTCGGCTGCGAGCTGACCGCACGCAGCCGCTATCTCCTGCCCACGGGTGTCGCGCACGGTGCAGGACACACCCTGCTCTTGCACGCGTCGCACGAACTCTCGCTCGACCGGTTTGGGACTGGCGTCCCATTCCGATCCGGGGGTCGGATTCAGCGGGATCAGATTCACATGCACCAATGACCCCAGGGCACGACGCAGCTTCTCCCCCAACATGTCTGCCCGCCACGGCTGGTCGTTGACGTCCCGGATCAGTGCGTATTCGATGGATACGCGGCGGCCGGTGGTGTCGGCGTAGTAGCGCGCAGCGTCGAGCACTTCCTGAACGGACCATCGGTTGTTGACCGGCACAAGCGTGTCGCGCAGCTCGTCGTCGGGTGTGTGCAGCGACACTGCGAGCGTCACCGAGAGGCCTTCGTCGGCAAGCCGCCGGATCGAGGGCGCGAGTCCGACGGTCGACACCGTGACCGAACGGGCCGAGATGCCGAGGCCTTCGGGTGACGGAGCGGTGATCTGCCGCACCGCGCTCACCACCCGCTTGTAGTTCGCCAGCGGCTCGCCCATACCCATGAACACGACGTTGGACAGGCGGCCCGGCTCGCCGAACTCGCCGTCGCGCAGCGATCTCGCAGCACATCGCACCTGGTCGACGATCTCCGCGGTCGAGAGATTGCGATCGAGGCCGCCCTGTCCGGTCGCACAGAACGGACACGCCATTCCACAGCCCGCCTGGCTCGAGATGCACAGCGTGTTGCGATCCGGGTAGCGCATCAACACGCTCTCCAGCAATGTGCCGTCGTGCAGTCGCCACAACGTCTTTCGGGTGCTGCCGTCGTCGCAGGAAATGTGGCGGACCGGGGTCAGCAGCGGCGGGAACAGCGCTTGACCGACCGAGGGACGCGCCGCGGCGGGCAGATCGGTCATCTCCGCGACGTCACCGTTGAGACGCCCGTAGTACTGGCGGGCCAGCTGGTTCGCGCGGAACTTGGGCAGACCCAACTCGGCGACGGCTGCCACCCGGGCCTGGGCGTCCAGGTCGGCGAAATGTGTCGGCGGCCGCCCTCTCTTGGGCGCGTCGAACACGAGTGGCAATGACGTCATGACGCCATTGTCGCATGTCATGATGAACCCATGACGACACGAGACCCCTCGCCCGGCCCCGACCCGCAGGCACCTGACGGGTCCGGCGTCCCTCCCCTGCCTGCGCCCGACGCCGAACACCAAGCGCTCCTCGACCAACGCGACCAGATCCGCAGCACCGTCACCGATGTCGAGCACACGCGGGCCAGGGCATCGTGGGTGGGTGTGATCGTCGGCACGATCGTCCTCGTCTTCCTTCTCATCTTCATCCTGCAGAACCTGGAGAGCCAGCAGATCAGCCTGATCTTCTGGGACGTCAACTTCCCGGTCGGCATCAGCCTGCTCATCGCGGCGATCGCGGGTGCGTTGATCGTCGCCCTGGTCGGTGGACTCCGGATGTTCCAGATGAGCCGGGCACTCAAGAAGGCCAAACGGATCGGGCCCGACGCCTGAAGTACCGTCGCCTCCGGGTGGGCGCAACTTCCCGCCCGCCTAGCGCCGGCTAGGTGCGAGCCCGCGCCCCTGGTGAGCTGACTGTGTCGTCTCACCAGCAGTAATCTTCGGATCAGTGACCCACCCGCCGCCTGCGGCGGCGATCGTGGAGGCAGGAAGAGCGTCGTCGGCGCGATCCGCCACAAAAAGTAGGGGAAGAAACTTCTTCCCCTACCCTTGGAGTCCTCCCCCAGAGTTTCCTAGGGGACGACTACGAACCTCGGGGAAGAAACTCTTCCCCTAGATTTTGCGGGCACGACGATATCGTGTTTGCCCAGCTCAGCGGGGCCGGTCACCTAACCCCTCGGGTCAGAGCAGCGCGGTGAGCACAGCCCACACCACGAAAGCCGACGGCAGCAGCGAGTCGAGTCGGTCCATGATGCCGCCGTGGCCGGGCAGTAAAGTGCCCATGTCCTTGATGCCGAGGTCGCGTTTGACCTGGGATTCCACCAGGTCACCGAGGGTCGCACAGACCACCAGGACCGGCCCCAGGACAGCCCCGACCCACCAGTGGCTGTCCAGGAGGAACAGCACCGAGCACACGGCGCCGATCGTGCCCACCAGCAACGAGCCGACCAGGCCCTCCCAGGACTTCTTGGGACTGATCGCCGGTGCCATCGGGTGTTTGCCGAAGAGAACACCGGCCGCGTATCCGCCGACATCCGAGCAGACGACGACGATCATGAGGGTCGCGACCCGGGCGGCGCCATTGTCCTGCACCACGAGGTTGGCACCGAACGATGCCAGCAGCGGCAACCACGCCAGCACCAGGACCGATGCAGCAAGATCCTGCAGGTAGTTGTGCGGCGCATGCGAAAGGCCCTGCGAGAGCAGCTTCCACACCATGATGACCAGCAGCGTCGCTGCGAAGGCAGCGATCGCGCCGGTCTGTCCCCACGGCCACGACGACCAGATGATCGCCTGCCCACCGAGCAGCAACGGCCAGAACGCGACGTCGTAGCCGCCGGCGCGCAGGCGTTTGGTGACTTCCCACGTGGCCACGAGGAAGGCCACTGCGACCAGGGGATACCAGATCAGCGGCGCGAACAGCAGGATCAGAATGATCGAGACACCGAGCGACATCCCGACGGCGATGGCCGCGGGCAGATCGCGGCCCGCCCGCGACTTGGGCTTCTCGGCCTGGGGCTTCTCAGACGTCGGTGGCGTTCCGGGGTCACCGCGTCGTTGCGGGGCCGCGCTCACACCTCGAGCAATTCGTTCTCTTTGTGCTTCACCAGTTCGTCGACCTGGTGCACATAGCCGGCCGTCGTCTTGTCGAGGTCCTTTTCGGCGCGGGTGACCTCGTCTTCGCCGGCCTCGCCGTCCTTCTGGATCCGCTTCAGTTCGTCCACCGCTTTCCGGCGCACGTTCCGGATGGCGACCTTGGCGTCTTCGCCCTTGGCCTTGGCCTGCTTGACCAGCTCGCGGCGACGATCCTCGGTCAGCTGGGGAATCGAGACGCGGATCAGGGTGCCGTCGTTGGTCGGATTGACCCCGAGATCGGAATTGCGGATCGAGGTCTCGATGTCGCGGAGGGTCGACGCCTCGTACGGCTTGATCACCACGAGTCGTGCTTCCGGTGTGTTGATCGACGCGACCTGCGTGATCGGCGTCATCGTGCCGTAGTACTCGATGTTGACCTTGTTGAACATCGCCGGATTCGCGCGCCCGGTCCGGATGGAGCCCATGTCGTCCTTGGCGACCGACACCGCCTTCTCCATCTTCTCCTCGGCGTCCAGCAACGCGTCGTCGATCATGCTCGTCCCCGTTTCATTTCGTCTCAGGCCTGACTCGGATGTGCTGGTACTGGCCGCTCATGTGCTCACCAGGGTGCCGATCTGCTCGCCCGCGACGGCGCGAGCAATGTTTCCCTCTTGGAGCAAATTGAACACCAGGATCGGCATCTTGTTGTCCATACACAGACTGAACGCCGTCGCATCGGCGACCTTGAGTTCCTTGTCGAGAACTTCGCGGTGAGTGATCTCGCGGTACAGCGTCGCGTCGGGATCGGTCCGCGGATCGGAGCTGTACACGCCGTCGACCGCCTTGGCCATCAGCACGACCTCGGCCTTGATCTCCAGAGCGCGTTGCGCAGCGGTCGTGTCGGTGGAGAAGTAGGGCATGCCCATACCGGCTCCGAAAATCACGACGCGACCCTTCTCCAGATGCCGTTGGGCGCGCAGCGGCAGATATGGCTCGGCGACCTGCCCCATCGTGATCGCGGTCTGCACGCGCGTCGTGACCCCGCGCTTCTCGAGAAAGTCTTGCAGGGCAAGGCAGTTCATCACGGTGCCGAGCATGCCCATGTAGTCCGAACGCGACCGGTCGAGACCGCGCTGCTGCAATTCCGCACCGCGGAAGAAATTACCCCCACCGATGACCACGGCGACCTGCACGCCGCTTGCGACGACGTCGGCGATCTGGTCGGCGACCGTCGCCACGACATCGGGGTCGAGACCCACTTCGCCGCCGCCGAACATCTCGCCGCCGAGCTTGAGCAGGACCCGGTGGAAACCCGCACGATCGGACTGCTGAACCTGGGGGCCTTCGCTCATCGATTTCCTCACTCGTCGGCGGTCATTTATCTGCAGATCATCTTAGGCGCCACCGCGTTGCGCTCGTGACACCCCGGCCGAGGTGAGCGTCCCGCGATACGCAACGGCCCCGTGGCCACCGGGAACGGTGAACCACGGGGCCGTGACGGTGTCTACGTGATCAGGCCTGGCCGACCTCGAAGCGGACGAAACCGTTGACGGTCACACCGGCATCGTCGAGAAGCGCCTTGACGGTCTTCTTGGAATCCTGGACCGACGGCTGATCGAGCAGCACGACGTCCTTGTAGAACCCGTTGACCCGGCCCTCCACGATCTTCGGGAGTGCCTTCTCCGGCTTGCCTTCTTCCTTGGCGGTCTGCTCGGCGATGCGTCGCTCGTTCTCGACGACGTCGGCCGGCACCTCCTCGCGGGTGGCGTAACGTGCCTTCAGCGCGGCCACCTGCATGGCAGCACCGCGAGCGGCGTCCGCAGCAGCTTCGCCGTCACCGTTGTAGGAGACGAGCACGCCGACGGCCGGCGGCAGGTCCGACGCACGCTTGTGCAGGTAGACGGCGACAGGTCCGTCGTAGTAGGCGACGCGGCGCAGTTCGAGCTTCTCGCCGATCTTGGCCGAGAGCGCAGCCACCGCCTCGTCGACGGTTCCGCTGCCCAGCGCAGCCTTCTTCAGCTCGTCGACGTCGCTGGTCTTGGCGGCCGCGGCTGCCTCGACGATCTGGTCGGCGAGCGTCTGGAACTCGGCGTTCTTGGCGACGAAGTCGGTCTCCGAGTTGATCTCGATGAGCGCTCCGTCCTTGGCGGCCACGAGCCCCTCGGCAGTCGACCGCTCGGCGCGCTTGCCGACGTCCTTGGCACCCTTGATGCGCAGTTCCTCGACGGCCTTGTCGAAATCACCGTCGTTGTTCGCGAGTGCGTTCTTGCAGTCCAGCATTCCAGAGCCGGTGAGTTCGCGGAGACGCTTCACATCGGCTGCGGTGTAGTTCGCCATCGTTGGCGAGCCTCCTTCTTCACGAGTGTTGTCGAGATCTGCAGACATGAAGATCTCGGGGCCGGACGACCAGTGAGTCGTCCGGCCACGATCGAGCTACTGTGCGGCGCTCGACTCGGTTGCGGCGTCGCCTGCCGGAGCTGCGGCCTGCGTCAGCAGTTCCTGCTCCCACTCGGCGAGCGGCTCGCCGCCACCGGCCTCCGGCTTGGAGTCGTCGGCGGACTGGCCGGCCCGTGCCTGCACGCCCTCGGCGACCGCCGACGCGACCACGCGGGTCAGCAGGGCAGCACTGCGGATCGCGTCGTCGTTGCCCGGGATCGGGTAGTCGACGAGATCGGGGTCGCAGTTGGTGTCGAGGATGGCGATGACGGGGATGTTGAGCTTGCGTGCCTCACCGACAGCAATGTGCTCCTTGTTGGTGTCCACCACCCAAACGGCGGATGGCACCTTGGCCATGTCCCGGATACCACCAAGGGTGCGCTCGAGCTTGTTCTTCTCACGCGTGAGCATGAGGATTTCCTTCTTGGTACGTCCCTCGAAGCCGCCGGTCTGCTCCATGGTCTCGAGTTCCTTCAGACGCTGCAGGCGCTTGTGGACGGTCGAGAAGTTGGTGAGCATGCCACCGAGCCAGCGCTGGTTCACATACGGCATACCGACGCGGGTGGCCTCGGCGGCGATGGACTCCTGCGCCTGCTTCTTGGTACCGACGAAGAGGATGGTGCCGCCGTGGGCGACGGTCTCCTTGACGAACTCGTACGCCTTGTCGATGTAGGTCAGCGTCTGCTGCAAGTCGATGATGTAGATGCCGTTGCGGTCGGTGAAGATGAACCGCTTCATCTTCGGATTCCAACGGCGGGTCTGATGCCCGAAGTGCGCGCCGCTGTCCAGCAGCTGCTTCATGGTCACAACAGCCATGAGTCGATTCCTTTGTGTGCAGTTGACATCGATCACCGGCGGTGATCGATCCTGGCGCCTGAGGCCGGTGAAACCCGCTCCGGAAATCCGGCCGGGACTGCTCACACGGCGTGCTCGCATCTCGCGATTCAGGCGCGCGAAGTCACCCCACGAAGTCGTTGACTACGACGCCGGTGAGGTGCGGCAACGAGTTTACGCCGGTCGAGGCCGCAAAACCAAAACGCCTCCACACGGATCCGAACCGGCCGCCGCGGCGTCGAACCTGTGTGAGCACACCACACCGCATCACCCTGTCGGCCTGGCTCGTGACGGCCGTCGTGGAGGTGGTGATCGCCGTCGTCCTGCTGTGGCTCGTGCCGGCCGCGGTCGCGGCGGGCCCCAGGCAGTATTCGGTGCCGTTGACGCCACGCCCGACGGTCGTACGCGGGTTCGACGCCCCCGAACACCGCTGGCAGGCCGGGCACCGAGGTGTCGATCTCGCCGCGACCACGGGGGCGCCGGTGCTCGCCGCAGGGGCCGGGTTGGTCCGTTTCGCCGGCGAGGTGGCCGACCGTCCGGTGGTGTCGATCCAGCACCCCGACGGGGTGATCACCACCTACGAGCCTGTCACGCCGACCGTCTCACCGGGCGATCATGTCGGACGCGGCGACCCGATCGGGACCGTCCTCGCCGGCCATCCGGAATGCCCGGTCGCCGTATGCCTGCACTGGGGCGCACGACTCGGAGCCGGTCGGACCGCGCGCTACCTCGATCCGCTCGGGTTGATCGGCGCGGTCCGGGTCCGGCTGAAACCGGTGCAGCCCGACTCGTGAGGGCAGTCCGTCACGCCCGGGGATGCGCCTGCCTGTGCACCGCGCGCAGTCGTTCGACGCTGACGTGGGTGTAGATCTGCGTGGTGGCCAACGACGAATGGCCGAGCAACTCCTGCACGACCCGCAGGTCGGCGCCACCTTCGAGCAAGTGTGTCGCCGCGCTGTGGCGAAGGCCATGCGGACCCATTGCGGGCCCGCCTGCCGCCTCGACCGCCCGCGTGACCACCGTCCGCGCCATCCGCTGGTCCAGGCGGCCGCCACGGGCACCGAGCAGCAGCGCGCTACCGGAAGCCGGTCCGGCCAGCGACGGCCGGCCCAACTGTAGCCACCGGCCAAGTGCCTGGTCGGCGGGCTCACCGTAGGGAACAGTGCGTTCCTTGTCGCCCTTGCCGATCACCCTCAGCACTCGTCGGTGGCGGTCGGCATCGTCGACGTCGAGTCCGCACAACTCGCCCACCCGGATACCACTTGCGTAGAGGAGCTCAAGGATCACTTTGTCCCGCAACGCAATCGGATCATCGTCGGGCCGGTCGACAGTTGTCGACGCAATGGCAGAATCCGCTTGGGCCGGCGCCAGGACACCCGGCAGGGTGCGATGCGCCTTGGGGGCACGCAGCCGCTGTGAGGGATCGTCGGCCAGCCAACCCTCTCGCGTGGCCCAGGCACAGAAGGTCTTCACCGACGACACCTGCCGCGCGATGGTCGTACGGGCCGCACCCCGACGGGTGTGCTCGGCGAGCCACGCCCGCAGGAGGTCGAGTCCGATGTCGGAGACCGCGACGCCGCGCGCACCGGCGAAGGCGATCAGGCCGCGTGCGTCACCCACGTACGCGCGCACGGTGTGTTCGCTTCGCCCCTTTTCCAGGCGCAGGTACTCCGCGAAATCATCCAGCACACCGACGAGACAACCCGGGGCGCTGCCGGCCCGCAAGCGCACACACCCGTCGTGACCCGATCGTGGCGGAGCCAGTGCCCTAGCCGCGCTTGGCGCCGGCGAGTTGCTGCGCTCCCCCGTCTTCGGCTTCACGCAACTGCGCCTTCCACTGACGGAACCCTTCTTCGGTCCGCCCTCGGCGCCAGTAGCCCGAGATCGAGGCGTTGGCGGCGCTCACCCCGCGTTCCTTGCGGATGTAGCCGCGCAGATTGTGCATGACAGCCTGCGCCTCGCCGTGGATGAAGACCTGCGGCTCGCCGTCGAGCCACTGCGCCTCGCGGACGGCGGCGATCAGTGGAGCGTTGTCGCCGGCAAGTTCGTCACCGACCTCGCCGGCCGGGCCGCCCCGGTGCACCCACACCACCTCGGCTCCGGATGGCGCGGTGATCGGGAGCTCGTCCTCCGGCCCGGCGACCTCGATGAAGACCTTCGCGATGGCATCGCCGGGCAGGGCTTCGAGAGCCGCCGCCACCGCAGGCAACCCGGCCTCGTCGCAGGCGAGCAGATGCCAGGGCGCATCGGCCTTGGGCTGGTAGCCGCTGCCCGGGCCGAGGAATCGGACGGTCTCGCCGGGTTGAACTCGCGCCGCCCACGGGCCGGCGATGCCCTCGTCACCGTGTACGACGAAATCGACGGCGATTTCTCGCTGCGCGGCATCGATCGAGCGGACCGTGTAGGTACGCAGCACCGGTTGCTGCTCCGGTGGCAGCGTCTTGCGGAGCGCCTGAGGATCGAAGGGTTCGGGGTATTCGACGCCCTCGGGAGTGAAGACGAGCTTCACGTACATGTCCGTGTCGGGCTTGCCCGACGACCCGATGGCGGGCTCGAAATCGTTGAATCCGTCGCCGCCGAGATATACCCGGACGAAATGCGGGCTGAGCCGCTCGGTCCGTTGGACCGTCATCGTGTTGACGCGCTTGGCCATCACACCTCCTGGTGGTAAGTCGCTGTCCAGCGTACGCGCGAAACACCGGCGACTTAGGCCCCCCTAACCTGTCGGGTTGCTGAGAGTCCTTGGTCAAGCGTCCAATCTGTGTAACGATCACACACAGTCGGGCGATTAAGTAGATTCATTACAAGATCCACACTGGTTAATATCTGTAGGCGGGCCGCCCGCCGGAGGTTTCAATGCCCGACGTCACAGCGCCGCGACGCGGCACACGCCTCGGCGCCCAGCGACTGAGCCCCGATGACTGGCTCTCCGCCGGAATGCGACTCCTGGTGGACGAAGGCATCGATGCGGTCAAGATCTCACGGTTGAGCTCGATGCTCGGTGTCACCAAGGGCAGCTTCTACTGGCATTTCGCCGACATCGCCGCCCTCAAGACCGCGCTCGCGCAGCGTTGCGCCGACTCGTACAGCTCGATTCTGACCCACCTCGACGATCTGTCGGCACGACCTCCGCGCGAGCGGCTGATCGCGATGAGCAAAATGATCGTCGAACCGCGACGCCGGCAGGCGCAGGCAGCGCTTGGACGGTGGGCCGAGGTCGACGAGATCATGGCGGAGTCAGTGAAGCACCTCGAAGAACGGGTCCATGCCGTCGTCACCGACGCGATGCGCGAACTCGGTTTCACCGACGACCAGGTGCATGCCCGCGCGTCGGCCCTGCACTATGCCGGAATCGGATACGTCCACGCACGCCGAGCGCCGGACCACTTCGCCGAGTTCACCGACGAACACGTGAGCATCGTCATCGATCTGCTGACCCGACCTTGATCCGACGAGTCGGGGGACCACCCGCGCAATCACTCACGCCAGACACCATCCACCACCATCGGCGGCCACCAGACCCGCGACGTCGAGAGCGGCCAACGCCGACCGCACGGCCGGCAGGTCGAGACCGGACGAGACGGCGATCTCCGCGAGCGTCACCGCTCCGCGACCGGGAATCGCGTCGTGCACCCGCTTCTGCTCGTCGCTGAGCCCGTCGGTGGGCCGGCCACGTCCTCCCGGCGCGTCGCCGTTCCCCTCGGGACGTACCAGCGCGATCACACCGTCGACGTCGTAGACCAGGGCAGCCTGCTGATCGGCGATCATGCGATGACATCCGACCGAGGTCGCCGACGTCACGGGTCCGGGAACCGCGCCCAACGGCCGCCCCAACTTTCGCGCCCAGGCCGCCGTGTTGGCCGCGCCCGACCGTCGCCCCGCCTCTACGACGACCGTCGCACCCGAGAGCGCTGCCACCAACCGATTGCGGGTCAGAAAGCGGTGCTTCGCGGCGGTCGTCCCCGGCGGATACTCGCTGATCACCGCACCGACTCGAGCGATCTCTCGCAGCAACTGCGTATGCGCCGCCGGATAGTCGCGGTCGATGCCGCACGCCATCACGGCCACGGTCTGCCCGGCCGACCCGAGAGCAGCCCGGTGCGCGACACCATCGACGCCGAAAGCACCCCCGGATACGATGGCAAAACCGTTGCTACACAGTCCCGATGCCAGAGTCGCGGTCACATGCTCTCCGTACGACGACGCCGCACGCGACCCGACGAGCGCCACGGATGCCAGAGTCAAGTCATCGAGCCGCATCGGCCCCCGAACCCAGAGTGCCAGCGGCACACCACCTCTCGCCGCCGTATCAGCAGTCGCCAAGGACAATAGTGCGTATCCGGGCCACTCGTCGTCATCGGGGGTCACGAGGCGGGCGCCGATCCGCTGTGCATCGTCGAGGTCGGCGCGGGATCGATCGACGTCCGCGCGCGACTCGGTTGCGAGCAAGGCCGCGTCGTGGCCCGACGGCACCGACCGCTTGCGGATGGCGTGCGCCGCATCGAGCACTCCGAGGGCCTCGACGAGGTCGATCACCGGAGCCGACGGTGGCTCGGCGACCCGCGCAAGGTACGCCCAGGCTGCCCGACCGGCCTCGTCGACGATCACCAGCTCGCTCCCCGGTCGCGGAACATGAGTGCCTGCGCCACATCGTCTTCGGTGGGCGAATCGTCTCCGCGCAGATCACACAGGGTCCACCCGAGACGCAATGCGCGATCCGCACCGCGTGCCGTCACCCGTCCGTCCCGCAGGAAGAGTTCGATGGGTCGCAGAGCCGCCGGCGACACACGGAATTGTTGACGCAGAGCCGAACCCGGCACCTCGGCGTTGGTGAGCCAACCATGCCCGCGCCAGCGATCGGCCGCAGCCGCCCGCGCCGCGGCCACCCGATTCCGCATGATGTCCGACGCCTCGCCGATCGTGGTCATCAGGGCGGTGTTGCCCGGCGGATCCATCCGGACCCGGATGTCGATGCGGTCCATCAGTGGACCGGACAGTTTGCCCAGGTACCGGCGGCGGACGAGGGCCGAGCAGACACAATCGACGTCGTGCGCAGGCGCGCACGGACACGGGTTGGCCGCCATGATCAGCTGAAAGCGCGCCGGATAGCTCGCCACTCCGTCCCGACGCGACACCCGAACCTCCCCTTCTTCGAGCGGTTGCCGCAAGGAATCGAGCACCTTGGGGCCCATCTCGGCACACTCGTCGAGAAACAACACTCCACGATGCGCGCGGGACACCGCACCGGGCCGCGCCATACCGGTACCGCCGCCGAGTAGGGCGGTGACCGAGGTGCTGTGGTGCGGCGCGATGAACGGTGCCTCCACGATCAACGGATGCCCCGGGCGCAACGTTCCGGCAATCGAATGGATCGCGGTCACTTCCAGGGACTCCTCTTCACCGAGGGGCGGCAGAATTCCCGGCAGTCGACGTGCGAGCATCGTCTTTCCGATTCCCGGAGGTCCGGTCATCAGAACGTGATGGGCTCCCGCAGCGGCGATTTCGAGTGCATGCCGCGCCTGGACCTGCCCGACCACATCGGCCATGTCCGGAATGTCCGGCGGCGGGGCACATTCGCCACTGCCGACGGTGTCGAGCACATGATCTCCGTCGAGCCACCTCGCCACCTCCGAAAGGCTGTCCGCACCGCCGATGTCCAGGCCACTGACCAACGTCGCCTCTGCCACGTTGGGGCGAGGCACCACCGCATGGGTGAACCCGGCAGCCCGTGCCTTCACGAGAGCCGGCAAGACCCCGCGCACCGGCCGCAGCCGTCCGTCGAGGCCGAGCTCACCCAGGAACACCGTGTGCCGTATCCGCGTCGTCGCCACCTGCTCGGTGGCGGCCAGAATCGCCAGGGCAATCCCCAGGTCGAAGGACGACCCCGACTTCGGAAGGTCCGCGGGCGCCAACGCCACCGTCACCTTCAGATCGGGAAAGGTGAAATTGGAGTTGGTGATCGCGGGCCGGACCCGATCCTTGGCCTCGCGCAGCGCGGCGTCGACGTGACCGTGAATCGTGAAGCCGGGCAAACCCTGACCCGAGTTGGCCTGGATCTCGATGCCGGTGGCCGCAAAGGCGTTGAGCGCCACCGAATAGGTGTGGCCGAATCCCATCTGCCGCATGGCGATCAGGCGAAGACGCCGCGATGATGGCGGACCGCGGCGGCCGCGGTGTCCTCCGGATCGCGCGGATCGAGTTGGATCGATATCACGTCGAATCGGATCTGCTCCCACCCGTGACCGTTCTCGGCCAGCCACATCCGGATGAGTCGCCGCATCCGGGACAGCTTCTGCGGTGTCACCGCGGCCACCGGATCGGTGTAGGTCCGGCTCGCGCGGGTCTTGACCTCGACGACCACCAGCACCCGACCCTGCGCCGCGATCAGGTCGAGTTCGCCATAGCGGTTGCGCCAGTTGCGATCCAGCACCCGCCACCCGCGTGCGGTGACGAACTCGGCGGCCACATCCTCGCCGATCCGACCCACAAGTCGGCGGCGATCATTGCGACCTCTAGGGCGTTGCGGTGCGACGTCTTCTGTCATGCACCAGATCCTGACCGACCGATCGGCATGGATCGGCCAGGGTGACCCCACGGTGCATCGAACTGTGGATTCAGGCCGGACTGTTAACAGCCTCCACGGTCGCCGACGGAACGCGACCCTTCCTCACGGCTCGTCGGGCAATCGCAGTTCGGGCTTCTCGAGTTCCTCGATGTTGACGTCCTTGAAAGTGATCACCCGAACCTGCTTGACGAACCGCGCCGGGCGGTACATGTCCCACACCCAGGCGTCGCTCAGCCGCAGTTCGAAATAGATCTCACCGTCGGTGTTGCGCGGAACCATGTCCACCGCGTTCGCGAGGTAGAAGCGCCGCTCGGTCTCGACCACATAGGTGAACTGGCCGACGATGTCCTTGTACTCGCGGTACAGGGAGAGTTCCATCTCGGTTTCGTACTTCTCGAGATCCTCAGCACTCATCCTGTAAGCCTATCTCCCTGCACTGCACCGCCCGCGATCACTCGGGACGCAACATTACGGTAGGACATCCGGTGCTGCGGCGACGGTCCGGCAACGTCGATGCAGGCCATGTGGTGTGCGGTGCTGTATCCCTTGTGCACCGCGAAGTCGTAACCCGGAAGCTCGGTGTCCATCGCCACCATGATGCGGTCGCGGGTCACCTTGGCGATGATGCTCGCGGCCGCTATGCACGCAGCCGAGCCGTCGCCGCCGATCACCGGAAGCGACGGTGCAGTGAGCCCCGGCACCGCGAATCCGTCGGAGAGAACGTAGCCGGGCGTCACCTCGAGGGCGGCGACGGCACGACGCATGCCTTCGATGTTGGCCACGTGAATACCGATCCGGTCGATCTCTGCGGCGTCGATGATCACTGCGCTCCAACTGTGCGCATAGCGGGTCACCGCGCGGTACAACGTCTCCCGGGTGCGCTCGGTGAGACGTTTGGAATCGTCGAGATCTGCCAGGGAGGCGAGCTGGGTGGGTTTGAGAACGCAGGCGGCCACCACGAGCGGTCCAGCGCATGCGCCCCGACCGGCCTCGTCGACGCCGGCCACCGGTCCGAGTCCGTTGCGGTACAGCGCGAACTCGAAGGTCCGCAGGGCAGCGGCCCGACGAATCGGGAAACGGGGCGGCCAGCGATTCATCGAACCCTCACTGCTGAGGGTTGATCGCGTCGACACCACCGATCCGCGAGAACGGATAAATGATGAACCGGACCTTGCCGCGGATGTCGCCGACCGGCACGGTGCCGTGGTACTGGTCCTCCATGTGGTAGCGCGAGTCCGCCGAGTTGCCCCGGTTGTCGCCCATCACCCACACATTGCCGTCGGGCACCGTCACCGGCCCGAAGTCCTCGCCATAGCAGGGCACCGGCTTGCCATCGGGCCCCTGGATGCCAGGATTCTGCGCTTGGAGCTCTTGATTGATGTACGGCTCGTGCAGTGGTTTGCCGTTGACCTTGACGCCGACACCCTCGGCGTTGTGGCATTCCACGGTTTGACCACCGACGGCGATCACCCGCTTCACGAGATTGTTCTCGTCCGGTGGCGCAAACCCGAACCAGGACAGACCGTCCTGGAACCGCTTGATCACCGGGTTGGTCGAGCGAGGTGATATCCAACTGCCCGACCATGACTCGGAAGGTGCCTTGAAGACGACGACGTCGCCCGGTTCGGGATCGCCGAACCGATAGGTCATCTTGTCGATGACGATGCGATCGTTGGTGCAGCCCTCACAACCGATGAGGGTCTCCTCCATCGACTCCGACGGGATCACGTACTGACGGCCGACGAAGGTCTGGAGCACCCAGGTGAGCAGCAGCACGCACGCGATGATGATCGCGACCTCGCGCAGGAATGATCCCGACTTGCCCGACTTCTTCTCGTCGTCGTCGGTGTCACTCTTCAGGCGCCACGGACGCTTCTCGCCTGCTTCGGCGTCCGGATCGGCGGCGGCGTTCGCCGCAGAGTTGTCCGGATCGATGCGCGTCGGTTCGGCGTCGGCAGTGACATCATCTCGAACCGGGTCGGGGTTGGTCCCGTCGTCGTCTGTGCTGTGCGTGTCGGCCACGTCGTCAGGTTAGACGCGTCAGCGCTTTTCCTTGATCTTGGCTGCCTTGCCGCGCAGATCGCGCAGGTAGTAGAGCTTCGCACGACGCACGTCACCGCGGGTGACGACATCGATCTTCGCGATGTTGGGGCTGTGCACCGGGAAGGTACGCTCCACGCCCACACCGAAGGACACCTTGCGCACGGTGAAGGTCTCGCGCACGCCGCCGCCCTGGCGCCGGATCACGACGCCCTTGAACACCTGCACGCGCTCCTTGCTGCCCTCGATCACCTTGACGTGAACGTCGAGGGTGTCGCCGGGGGCGAAGTCGGGGATGTCGTCGCGCAGCGACTGCTTGTCGAGGAAGTCAAGGGTGTTCATTGGTCGTGGTCCTGTTCTGGCGTGAACGATGAGTAGAGGAACCTGGCGGTCCATGCTGAGATGGGCTCGACCGGTTCGTGCTCCGAGTCGTGTGGTGCGCCTGGGCAGTGTCCGCGCATGCGGTACCTGCGTCAGGCAACCCGACTATTGTGCCAGAGGAACCCGCCTCCGACGAAATCGCCGAGACGGCAACCAGCTCGACCACATGCGCTATGCACTCGACTGGGCCGGCTCGTATCGATTCCCGCAGTTCAGAGGGCTGTCAACGAACTCTTCGGATCATCGACCCACCGGCCGTGTCCGCGACAACCGGTGCCTTCATGTTTCCGCAGTTCAGGAGGCCGAAAGCAGTACTCTTCGAGTCAGCGACCCACCCGCCGCCTGCGGCGGCGATCGTGGAGGCGGGAAGAGCGCGGTCTCGTCGTAGAAACCGCATTCGTGGCCAGAAACCGCCAGTTTGGCCGGAAACCGCTGGTGCGCACCGGGTTTCTCACCAGACACGCGGTTTCTGAAATCGCGACACGCCGACAATTCGCCTCAGCGGCGGACACTTCCCACTCAAGGGGTGCTGGCGACATCTGCGCGCGTGTCTCCCATCTGCGCGCGATGCTGCAGTTGCGAGCACATGGGAGAAACGCGAGCACCTTCATCCTCGCGCCCGCGACCGCTTATCGACCCGTTCCACGGAACGCGCCACACGCTCCCGGCACCCGCAGAAGTAGGGGAAGAAACTTCGTCCCCTACCCTCAGAGTCCTCCCCTACAAATTTCTCGGGGACGACTCCGAACCCCGGGGAAGAAACTCTTCCCCTAGATTTTGCGAGCACGACTCCGACGTATTTGCCCAGGTCAGCGCGCCCGGTCACCGAACTCTCTTCGAGTCAGTCAGTCAGGGCCGACAATCGCGACGTCCGCGGCACGCAGAGCGGAGACGACACCAGGCGCCATCGGCGTCGCCGACGCGACCGCCCGAGGGGTGGTACCGGTTCGCTGCATGTGATCGACGACGGCGAGTTCCGGCGCGCGCCCGTCCGCGGTCAGCGCCTCGTCGTCGGCGAGCGTCATCCCCCGCCGCTGGTAGGGCTGCGGATCGTTGGTGCCGACCACCACCACTCGGCGGCCCCGATCAGAGACCCCCAGACCGACGGCGGTGCGCAGCCAGCCGCCGACGCCGGCCGCCACCGACGCACCGAGCCGTTCCGCACGGCGCCGCAGCCACACGAGGTCCGTCGTCTCGAGATCCTCCGAGGACACAGCTGTGTTCGACGTGCCGCTCGCCGCACGTCCAGCCGCGACACCGGCTCC